>CAMPIZ010000238.1 GCA_946886675.1 uncultured Flavobacterium sp. | reverse complement strand
GGTATAATAATTCCATCCTTTAAGGTCGAATTTTTTCGAGGTCATTTCGCCAATAGCCAAATGAAAGTCTTTTTGCGCCTGTGTAATATATTCATGCATAGGCTCTGCAGCAGGCGGAAAGAAATAAGGTTCGTTATATCCCATTTCGTGCACATCTACATGTACCATTGGCATCCATTGGTTATAAAGTTTTACACGTTGCTGCGTTTCCACCTGGGTTTGCCACGCCCAGTCACGATTAAGGTCGTAAGCATAGTGGTTTTGCCTGCCACCCGGCCATGGTTCCATATGTTCCCTATCTGTTAAGCCCGGGTGCAGGTGCTGTCCTGTTACATCCCTAAGCCAGTTACCATAACGTGCATAACCGTCAGGGTTAAGGCAGGGATCTAAAATTACCACTGTATTCTGCAGCCACTCTTTCGTTTTTTTGTTACCCGGACTAATTAATTCATAAGCTACAGTCATAGCACTTTCGGCTGCGCCGGGTTCATTACCGTGTACATTAAAACTTAACCACACAATAGCTTTATCGTCAGCCTGTGCAGCCTTATCGGCCATACCTGTTTTATAAAGATGGTTTTGCCTTATGTTTTCAATGTTTTTAAGATTTTCCTCAGTCGAAATATAATAAACGTTCAGGCTCCTGTCCTGATAGGTTTTACCATAAGGCTTCTGTACTATTAGGTTTGAATTTGCTGTAAGATGTTCAAAATAATTTTCCAGCTGATGGTAATAGCTTACCTGCATACCATATCCCGGTAAAAATTCTGAAGGGCTTTGTAATTGCGCCTGTGCCTGCAGACCAAAAAACAAAATAAGGCCAAAAAATAATTTATTCATTCTGGAGGTAGTTTCTAAGAGAATCAAATGTATGAAAATTGCAGGTAAAAGTATATTTGATATGTAAGGCTTTTTATGTTAACATTTTTTTAGTAATACAACATAAAGATCATTTGTAATAAAAATGGCAGAAAGTTGATATTATAATAGCCCTGTTTAAAGCCACAATTGTTATCTTTGCATGCTTAAAAATGTAAACTGCAATGCGTATATCCTACAACTGGCTAAAACAATTTATAAAATTAGACTGGACATCTGAAGAAACAGCAGCACTATTAACCGACCTGGGCCTTGAAGTTGAAGGCGTAGAAAAGTTTGAGTCGCTTAAAGGAGGCCTTCAGGGTGTGGTGGTAGGCCATGTGCTAACCTGTGTGCAGCACCCAAATGCCGACAGGTTGAGTATAACCACAGTTGACCTTGGCGATGGCAATATTCCTGTACAGATAGTATGCGGTGCGCCAAATGTTGCGGTAGGGCAAAAAGTTCCTGTAGCAACTATAGGCACAACCCTTTATGATAAAGATGGTAACGGCTTCCAGATAAAAAAAGGAAAAATACGTGGAGAGGAAAGCCACGGCATGATTTGCGCCGAAGATGAGCTGGGGCTTGGCGAAGGTCATGATGGCATCATGATAATGGCGGAAGATTTAAAGCCAGGTACTCCGGTATCAAAAATATTTAATATTGAAACCGATGAGGTTTTTGAAATAGGATTAACACCAAACCGCGCCGATGCCATGAGCCATTGGGGTGTGGCAAGAGATGTGCGTGCCGGTATGATTCTGCGCAATGTAAATACTGAGCTTATTACACCTTCAGTAAGCAACTTCAGGATTGATAAGCGTACACTAAAGATTGATGTTAAGGTTGACGATACAAAACTGGCGCCAAGATATTGTGGTGTTACCATATCAGGCATTACCGTTAAACCATCGCCATCATGGCTGCAAAACAGGCTTAAGGCAATAGGTATAACGCCAAAAAACAATGTAGTGGATGTTACCAATTATGTACTGCATGAACTGGGGCAGCCTCTGCATGCTTTTGATGCTGCTAAAATAAGGGGTGGTAAAATAATTGTAAAGCCGGCACAGGCGGGCACCAAGTTTATTACCCTGGATGAAGTGGAACGTACGCTGCATGAAGAAGATCTTATGATTTGTGACGAAAACGGGCCTCTTTGCATAGCAGGTGTATTAGGGGGTAAAAATTCGGGAGTAAAAGAAAGTACATCAGCGATATTCCTGGAAAGTGCTTATTTTAATCCGGTTTCTATACGAAAAACAGCCAAGCGTCATGGTATAAGTACCGATGCTTCTTTCCGTTTTGAAAGAGGGATTGATCCAACCATTACAGAATATGCACTTAAAAGGGCTGCGCTGCTTATACAAGAGACAGCAGGTGGAGAGATTACATCAGAAGTTACCGATATATATCCTAAAAAGATAGAAGACCACTCTGTATTCCTTCATTTTAACAATGTAAAAAGAGTTATAGGGCAGGAAATAAACAAAGAGATCATCAAGAAAATATTGGTATCCCTTGATATTAAAATCAGCACTATGTCTGATGCCGGGGTAGGCCTTGTTATACCGTCTTACCGTGTGGATGTGGAAAGGGAAATAGATGTTATTGAAGAAATACTTCGTGTATATGGATATAACAACATAAGCTTTTCACAAAAGCTTAATGCATCGATGTCTAATGCTACCCGTACCGAAGACTATAAACTTCAGAATATTATTGCATCACAACTGGTGTCGGTTGGATTTAACGAAATGATGGCCAACTCGCTTACAACACCGGAATATGTAAAGCTTAGCGAGAGCCTTAAAGAAGAGTTTAATGTTTTAATGCTTAATCCGCTAAGTAATGACCTAAGCGCTATGAGACAGTCATTATTATTCAGTGCACTGGAAGCAGTATCCTTTAATATAAACAGAAAGCGCAGCGACCTTAAACTGTTTGAATTTGGTAAAACCTACCACAAACTACCATCAGGTTATGATGAAAACAAACACCTTACTCTTACAGTAACAGGAAACCGTTTTCAGGAAAGCTGGACGCAGGCACAAAAGCCTTCAGATTTCTTTATGTTTAAAGGCTACGTAAACCTTATATTTTCAAGGCTTGGAATAAACAAAATACAAACACAGCCTGTAACTAATGATATTTTTGCAGAAGGCCTTGCCTATACACTGGGTAATGAAACCCTTGCAGAAATGGGTACGGTTAAAAAATCAGTGCTTAAGCATTTTGATATTAAGCAGGAGGTTTTCTTTGCTGACTTTAACTGGGCAGCAGTAATAAAAATAGTATCTGGGAAAATAAAGTTCAGTGAAATATCAAAGTTCCCTGAAGTAAGAAGAGACCTTGCACTTTTGGTTGACAGCAGCGTATCTTTTGAGAGCATTTATAATATCGCAAGGCAGACAGAAAAATCACTCTTAAAAGAAATTAACCTTTTTGACGTATATGAAGGCAAAAATCTTCCTGAAGGCAAAAAATCCTATGCGGTAAGCTTCACCATACAGGATAATGCTAAAACGCTTACAGACGAGCAAATTGATAAAATAATGGGTAAAATAAGGCAGAATCTGGAAGCACAGGCCGGTGCCCAATTAAGATAATTATTACATGCATAAAAAAAGCCCCGCTAAAATTTAGCGGGGCTTTTTTTATGTCAGTTAAAGCTTATTTATTCTTTAAAGCTTTAGCTTCATCCATCATATCAAGTCCCATATAAAGAGTGCTTAATAATGCTATATAGCCCTCATTTTGAGGATCTATATCATAAGCTTTTTTAGCATGGACTACAGCAGCCCTATACATATCATCCCTTTTCTTTTTAAGTATATCATAACGGGCAATATCTTTTTTAGAAGTGCCAAGATTGTTCATCTCATCAACTATCTTTTCTTCTCCTGTCAGCTCCAGTATACTTAAATTGTAATAAGCATTAGTATATTTAGGGTCTATTTC
>CAMPIZ010000237.1 GCA_946886675.1 uncultured Flavobacterium sp. | reverse complement strand
ATTAATTAAATTCGCAACTTCAACAACAAAAGACAATAACAATGAATAAAAAAGTAGTAATAGTTTCGGCAGTAAGAACCCCTATGGGAAGTTTTATGGGTGGGCTTTCTACCGTATCGGCTGCACACCTTGGCGGGACTGCTATAAAAGGCGCCCTTGATAAAATTAACCTTGACCCAAAGCATGTTGATGAAGTGCTTATGGGGAATGTAGTACAGGCCGGTGTAGGACAGGCTCCTGCAAGGCAGGCTTCAAGATTTGCGGGACTGCCTGATAATGTTGTGGCTACTACTGTAAATAAAGTATGTGCAAGCGGAATGAAAGCCGTAATGCAGGGTGCGCAAAGCATAATGCTTGGCGATGCTGATGTAGTTGTTGCCGGTGGTATGGAAAACATGAGCCTTATACCTCACTATGTACATATGAGAAACGGGCAAAAATTTGGCCCTGCTACTATGATAGACGGACTACAGAAAGACGGTCTTACCGATGCATATGATAATAATGCTATGGGTGTATGTGCCGATCTTTGTGCTACAGAATATAACATATCTCGTGAAGAGCAGGATGCCTTTGCTATCGAATCTTACAAGCGCTCTGCTGCTGCATGGGATGCCGGTAAGTTTGACAACGAAGTAGTTCCTGTAGCTGTGCCTCAACGAAGAGGCGAACCTGTAATGGTTGCTAAAGATGAGGAATATACAAATGTAAAACTTGATAAAATACCTTCACTTAATGCTGTATTTACCAAAGAGGGTACGGTAACAGCTGCGAACGCTTCTACTATAAATGATGGTGCTGCGGCACTTGTATTAATGAGCGAAGAAAAAGCAAATGAGCTTGGACTTAAGCCACTTGCTTACATTAAGTCGTATGCAGATGCAGAACAGGAGCCAAAATGGTTTACCACTTCTCCTGCAAAAGCGTTGCCTAAAGCATTAGACAAAGCAGGCATCTCTAAGGATGATGTTGATTTCTTCGAATTCAATGAGGCTTTCTCTGTTGTAGGAATTGCCAACTCAAAAATATTAGGCCTTGATGCTTCAAAAGTAAATGTAAACGGTGGCGCTGTTTCGCTAGGGCACCCACTGGGATGCTCAGGCGCAAGGATTATAGTAACCCTTATAAATGTACTTGAGCAAAACAATGGTAAAATAGGTGCAGCCGCTATTTGTAATGGTGGTGGTGGTGCTTCGGCTATTGTTATAGAGCGCGCATAATAATTGTTATTTTATATTTGCTGTTATTAACTTTTGCGAAAACAGCCATATCATGTAACGCTGCTTTAAAATTAACCGCTATATTTGTGGTTATGCTTAGAGCAGCGTTGCTTTTTAATGCATAACCCAACCACAATCAAAATAAAATAATAACTAATCAATTATAAATGTTTGGTATTTGTAATCTTGCTATTGTCCCGCTTCGTTTAGAACCAAGCGACAGAAGTGAAATGACATCCCAGGTTTTATTTGGTGAACATTTTAAGATACTGGAAAAAACCGAAAAATGGTCGCGTATTGAGCTGGCCTATGATAACTACAACGGATGGATAGACAATAAGCAGTACAAAACAATAACCGGGGCAGATTATAATAATCTTACCTCCTGCCCTGCCGTTTTGAATGCTGACTTAATTGAATATATAACTACACCAAACAATTTATTACTGCCTGTACCTATAGGGGCTTCACTGTCTTTTCTCGATTTTGCGGAAATAAATACAGAAAGTTTTTCATTTGAAGGTATGCGCACATCTGGGGTTACAGGAAAGCATAGCCTGCTTAAAACCGCATTTATGTACCTTAATGCGCCTTATTTGTGGGGTGGCAAAACACCTTTTGGTATAGATTGTTCCGGGTTTACACAAATGGTGTATAAACTTAATGGTTATCATTTACAAAGGGATGCTTCCCAACAAGCCTCCCAGGGTGAAGCATTAAGTTTTATAGAGGAAAGTGAACCGGGAGACCTTGCTTTTTTTGATAATGAGGAAGGTAACATTATTCACGTGGGTATTATTATGGAAGATAACTACATTATCCATGGACATGGAAAAGTGCGTATAGACCGTTTGGACCATCTGGGTATATATAATATTGATACAAAGAGGCACACCCATAAGCTAAGAGTGATAAAAAAGATTATTTAAAACGCATCTGTATATCAGCTATATAAAAATTAGTCCTGCCTATTGTGCAGGATTTTTTTGTTAAAGGCACGAAGTTTGTAAATATGAGTGCAGAAACTAAATCAACAAACATGAAAAAAATTTTATTATTACCCTTTTTAGCTCTGTTTATAACCTTTAGCTGCAGTTCATCTGATGATAGCAATACATCAACAACCCTGCAAGCTGAACAGCTTTCAGATGTGGCCTATGGCAACGACCCTGAACAGATAATGGATATTTATCTGCCTGAAGGCCGTACAGATGACACCAAAGTAATAGTGCTTATACATGGCGGTTATTGGGTTGCAGGCGATAAAGCCGATATGGCCCCGGCTATACCTGTTATACAGCAAAATTTTCCTGATTATGCTATTGTAAATATCAACTACAGACTTGCCAGCTGGGGAAGCCCTGCCTACCCTAAGCAGATTGAAGATATACAAGCGGTATTAGAGCACCTGCAAAGCAGTGATTATACTATAGGTAATGAGTATGCTTTTGTAGGCGTGAGCGCAGGGGCGCACTTATCTATGCTGTATGCTTATAAATATGACACAGAACACGAAGTAAAAGCTGTGGCGGACATAGTAGGCCCTGCCGACTTTACAGATCCAGCTTATGCTGAGCATCCGGAATATGAAAACGCTGCGGTTGCTTTATTAGGAACTACTACCCCAACAGAAGAGCAAATAATGGAAGTAAACCCTGTGAGCCACATTACGTCACAATCACCTCCTACCATTTCGTTTTATGGCGGGCAGGATTATTTAATACCATCTTCACAAGGACCATTACTAGAGGCGGCATTAAATGGTGCAGGCGTTTATAATGAATATAATATATACCCTGATGGCGGACACTTTGATTGGGATCTTGCTACCATGCAGGATATGTACAGCAAACTGATACCTTTCTTCCAAAATCATTTTTAATATAGATTAAAGCAGGCTCAAAAAGCCTGCTTTTTTATTATATTTACTTCATGCGCAACCCAATCCAAATAACAAGCCCTACCCCCTGCCATGAAAAATGGGAGGAAATGACTCCTGTTGATAAAGGACGGTTTTGTGCATCCTGCCAAAAGAATGTGATTGACTTTACTAAGGCTTCCGAGAGGGAAATTGCGGAAGCTTTTAAAAAAAAATGGCTCCTTGTGCGGAAAATTTCGGAATGACCAGTTGCAACGCGATTTGGTTAGCCCAAAAGAGAAGAATTCGCTTTGGGCTGTTGCCAGTGCAACTATAATAGCATTTTTGATATTGGGGAATAATGAGGCTTTTGCACAGGAAGTAAAAATGGAGCAGACTGATAAAAAGAATGATAATGCAATTTTAAACAAAAAATTACAACCCTTTATAATCAAAGGTAGAATACAAGACAGCCAAGGTTTCATGCCGGGAGCAGGTATAGAAAATATAATATCAAAAGAAGCTACAATATCAGATATTGACGGTAAATTTTCAATAACAGCAAAAGAGGGAGATACAATAGTTTTTAAATTTTTAGGTTATGAAACTCAAACCATAATTGCTTCTCATAAAAATCAAAATATTATAATTGAAATTGATGTTGCAAGCGACTTTGATATTAACACCATAGGAGGCGCAACCTTAAGCAAAGGGCATTCTTTCTTTGGACGTATTTTTCATTCAATAGGTAATTT
>CAMPIZ010000236.1 GCA_946886675.1 uncultured Flavobacterium sp. | reverse complement strand
CCATAGCTCCTTCGCCCTTTGGTGAAGACGAATCAATAACCATAACCGTTAATGGCTCAAGCGTAAACGAAGCTACATGGGGTGTTACTGATAATTCTTTGTACCTGTGGGGTTGGTCTTATGATATTAATGATCAAAACTCCCAGGACTGCCCTACAAATGGCACATGGAATGACTCAAACGAAGCAAATAAGTTTACTTACAATGCGGGTACAGACACCTATACCCTAACCTTTGTACCAACAACTTTTTTTGACCGTACAAACATAGGTTCATTTGGTTTTTTGGTAAAAGCCAATAATGCTGAGGGAGACAAAAAATCTCAGGATATTATTGTACAGGTAGGCAGCTTTCAGGTAACGCTTACTGCACCTGCAGATAACAGTTCGACCATACTTGCAGCCGGAAGCAATTTTACAATTTCTGCTACAAATACAGGCGGAAATGCAAGTTATGAGCTAAAAGCAAACGGTGTAACGATTAATAGCAATGCTGCAACTGCAAACTATAGTTACACACATACAAATATTACTTCAAACCAAAACTATACACTTGAAGTTAACCAGGGAGAAAACACAATAACAAAAAGCTTTTCTGTTATTGTAAACCCAGGTACAGTTACAGAGGCAATGCCATCTGATTATGAAGATGGAATTACTTATAATTTAGCCGACCCTACTGTTGCTATATTAGTATTGGATGCTCCCGGCAAAGACTTTGTATATGTTGCAGGCAGCTTTAATAACTGGCAGCCCACATCGGTTCACGCTATGAAAAAAGATCCTGATACAGGAAAATTCTGGCTGGAGCTTACCGGGCTTACAAGTGGTGAAGATTACACTTATCAGTATTGGGTGGTTGATGAAACACCGGCTGCAAACTCTCCCGCATTAGTAAAAACAGCCGACCCATATTCTACACTGGTATTATCACCTTTTGATGACCCATACATCCCAGCTTCAAAATATCCTGATATGCCGGTATATCCTGCAGGACAGGAAAGAGAAGTTACTGTTTTAAAAACAGGACAGGGAGGCTATAACTGGCAGGTAACAGATTTTGAAAAGCCAAAAAAAGAAGATCTGATAATTTATGAAGTACTGGTAAGGGATTTTGATGCCGACAGAAGTTATCAGGATCTGATAGACAGAATAGATTATTTTAAAAACCTTAGGGTTAATGCTATAGAGCTTATGCCTGTAATGGAGTTTGAAGGAAATGAAAGCTGGGGTTATAACACTGCTTTCCATATGGCTACAGATAAATTCTATGGCCCGGCTGACAAGCTTAAGGAATTTATAGACCTTTGCCATGAAAATGGTATCGCAGTAATACTGGATGTAGCACTTAACCACGCTTTTGACCGTAATCCTATGGTAAGAATGTGGATGAATGATCCTGACGGAGACGGATGGGGCGGCCCAAGCACTGAAAACCCTTATTTTAACACCGAAGCTAAACATTCTTATAATGTAGGTAACGATTTTAACCACCAGCAGTCAAGGACGAAGAACTACGTAAAAAGAGTTATAAAGCACTGGATAGAGGAATATCATATAGATGGTTTCCGCTGGGACCTTACCAAAGGCTTTACACAAAACTGTACCGCTGCAGATGAAGGCTGTACCAATGCTTATCAGCAGGACAGGGTTGATGTGCTTAAAGAATATGTAGACTATTCCTGGGAACTGGATCCTACTCATTATGCCATATTTGAGCATTTGGGTACTGATAGTGAAGAGCAGCAATGGGCAAATTACAAAGCTGATGAAGGTAAAGGTGTAATGATGTGGGGTAAGATGACAGACCCTTACAATCAACTTACCATGGGTTATGCTGATAATTCTAACATAAACCGCGTTGGCCATGTAAGTCACGGTTTTACTGCAAAAAGAGTTGTAGGGTATGCTGAAAGCCATGATGAAGAAAGGCTTATGTATAAAAATCTTCAGTATGGTAACAGTGACAATGCCTCACATAATGTAAAAAACCTTGATATTGCTTTAAACAGGATGAAAACCCTTGGCGCTGTACTATTGCCGGTACCAGGCCCTAAAATGATTTGGCATTTTGGAGAACTGGGATGGGAGTATTCTATATTTACCTGTAATAATGGAACGGTAAATCCACCGGGGGGTACAGATGGCGATTGTAAACTTGACACTAAACCACAACCGCAATGGGCAGGAAACTGGACTGCAGATGTACAGCGTATGGCTGTTTACAACACCTGGGCGAGGCTTATAGACCTTAAAAAAAATCAGGATGTTTTTGAAGGGGATTACCAGATAGCCCCTGCTTCCGGCACATCACTTGCTCCAAAAATACATATATGGAATGATGAGATTCCGGCAACTGATCTTAAAGACGTAGTTATAATTTCTAATTTCAGTGTAACATCACAAAACATAAACCCACAGTTTCCATATACAGGAATATGGTATAATCTGATGAATAACAGCGAGATCCAGGTTACAGATGTAAATGCTGTTATTAACCTGCCTGCAGGTGAATTCAGGATATACGGAAACAAACAGGTTGAACTCGGCTCGGATGACTTTGTTGCACAAAAAGCGGTTTTATACCCTAACCCTGCCAATACGCAGTTTACATTATCTGTGGGTGCAGAAAGAATAGAACTTTACAGTATTAATGGCCAATTAATAAAAACATTTGGTAATACACAGCCCTATCAAATACTGGACATAAATGGCCTTTCACAAGGCTTATATCTGGTTAAAGTTACCGACGTACACGAAAACCAGAGTACCTTAAAACTTGTAAAAAATTAATTTGAGTAAGTTTTAGTTAAGTTAGAAGGAGCCTCCCACAAGGGAGGCTTTTTGTTATAATAATCATAAAGAAATGTGAAAAACAAAATGCGCGGGGTATTTTTGCGTTCCTATTTGAAATGAAAATGAAAATGCGAATACACAAGACCTTTATTTTACTGTTAACCACCTTACTATTTATTCAATGCAATACCGTTAAAAGTATAACAGGAAGCAATTCCTCTAATACAAAAAGATCAGGTAGCTCTTCTGCTTCAGGCTCACGCTCTGTTTCCTCTTCCGACTATAACATCCAGTACAGGGACGATTTCCGTGCAGTGAGTGATGAGGAGCGTGAGAAAATTTTAAAAGAAATGAATGCTGCCGACGAAAATTACTCTTTACTTGTGTTTACCAAGAATTTTAAGGGAGAAAAAATTGTGGTTAGAAGTGATGATGATAAAATAATTTTCAGCAACTATGTAATATCTGATGTAAAAAAAGGATATGCAGATAAAATGCGCATCGATAACACTACGGATATCCGCATTTTTGACAACCTTACAAAAAAAGAGATTATTATAGAGGCAAAAAAGGCGCAAAAGTATAAGTTTGTATATGTACAAAAAGACAATGCAAACAAAAAAAGCCCTTTCCTGATTACCTATAGTAATACACTTAGGCCTCTGGATTAATTAACTTTGTATCGCTAAATTTTTGATGTATATTCACTTCATAAAATTATAAGCTTAAAAGTGGTACAAAAAAGAATAATAATACTCGCAGTAGCTGGCATCATATTACAAGCTTTTTGGGTAATAACTACCACTTTAAATATTTTTGATCAGCATACACGGGTAACTATTTTTACTTTCTTACTTTTATATCATGCTGTAGCATTTTTATATTCAGCTTATCATGCCTTTTCAGGCAGAAGTAAAAAAACATCAAAAAAACATTATGATATACTCGGATCACTATTGACATTGCCGTTACTACTTATATTTATATTACTGCACGGTTCTTACTTTACTATTCATAAGCCAGTTAATATCTCACCAGATCAAATTGAATTATATGATAG
>CAMPIZ010000235.1 GCA_946886675.1 uncultured Flavobacterium sp. | reverse complement strand
AAATCGAGTATATTATAAAAAATAACGCCTTTTTTACTTTTTAAAAAAGGCGTTATTTTTTATAGCTTCCGTTATAGCTTCCGTTTTCTTAAGAGGGATTTTATTTTTAAACGCTTCCGTGTGTCTGGTATGATGGGTGTCAGATCCTGTAAAATCTATCAGACCTTCATTTAATAGCCTTTCTGCTGCTTTTAATACCCCGGAACCATAATATCCTGTTACTGATAATAAATTGAGTTGAAAAAGACATCCGGCTTTTTTTAACCGATAATATTCTTCAAATTTTGCATGATAAAATAAATATCTTTCAGGGTGGGCCAATATAGGTTTATAGCCTGCTACCTGTAACTCGAATAAGATATCATAGAGATTTATAGGAGGGTTAATATAAGACATTTCTACAAGCACATAATTATCTTTAAGTGTAAGTAATGGCTCATTTTTAAAAAGTGTAACAAAGGTATCATCCATAAGATGCTCAGCTGCAGTTTTAAAAGGGGAGGTCATTTCCACCTCTCTAAAATATGCTTTAGCTACCTCTTCAGTTTTGAGTATGCCTGTTGGAGTATTGTTCCATACACCCGGTAAAATATGTGGTGTAGCTATAAATTGTGAAAACCCATAACTTTTAAGGGTATTAATTAGCGATAGACTATCTTCATTATCTTTAGCGCCATCATCTATACCCGGAAGCAGATGAGAATGTATGTCGATATAATCTCCGGGAATTAAATCTAGAAGTGTTGTTTTAGGTTTATTAAAGAATAGCAAAGCAATTTATTTTGAATTTGTTTTACAAAATTAGGCATTATAAGATTAAATAGAAAGAATCTCAGACTATCCTCTTTAAAGTAGTACACCTGATGAGTCTGACAAAAATTACAACTATAATAACTATTATTGGCAGCATTAATATAAAATGAGGCTTGGTTAATGTAAGAGCTATATAAACTGCCAATATACTCAAGCATGCATATGATAGCCTTTTGACCCATAACTGGTTATCAGTAAAAATAAAATAAAGTAAAACTAAGAATAATGGATTGCAAAGCAAAACATTATAGTTTGCTAATAATTCCATATGCTTTGAATAAAAGCCTATAAGTACAAACAGCAGTCCCAATAGTCCGGTTAAAGCTAAAAAGCTCCTGTAAACTAATTTTTTGTACGAAAGAACTAATATAATAATCATTATAAGAGCATAACTATAATAACTATTCCAAAAATCGAATGGCTTCTCATATTTTTGTTGTTTTATAATAGTTAATGTCTTTTTGGCCAAAGCACCTCTTTCAGTAGTTGTATGGTTAACTCCTTCCATGAGTTCTTTAGGGAGGAACAGCTTTTTTGACAACTCGTCTGTTTTGTTTCCAAAAAGCAAATTTATACCAAGGTTTTCATAAAAATGATTGTCATTTAGATAGGAGTAAATAATTTCTCTGTATGTTTTCCCTTTATCTGAATTTTCCAGAGATATCTTTTCATGTTTATTAATAATATCGGCAACCATAGTAGTACAGTTACGGTCTATAAACTTATAAGTGTAAAATTTTTTATCAGAAAGCAGTATGTTATTAAGTTCATCAAAAATTTCCTGTTTTTGTTTCTGAGTGAGATTAAGAACCTGCTCATACACAGCCCTTCCAAAATACTCGTATTCATAAATAAAATCTCTGTATGAAGCTACTGAGACAAAATATTGCAGGTCCCCCTTAACAAACTTGAGGTAAAAATTAGGTGTGTCAAAATCAAATGTCCCAAAATTATAAACTGTGTCAATATTTTGTTCAGGGTCATTCACCCTTATGGCTGTATGTCCAAAAACAGAATATAATTCGTCCCCGGAGCCACATGTAAACAGGCTTACTTCGGCTTTATCTGTTAGTTGCTGTGCAAAAGTTGTAATATGAGATAATAAAAGAAAAATAAAAACTAATACAACTTTTAAGTATCTCATGGCAGGTGATTTATCTAAAGAGTCCTAAATCTACTTTAAGTGAAAAAATATTTGAATACAATGCAGCGCTTTGGTCGCCTATATCTGTTAGTGCATAATCTACCTGTATGCCTTTATATTTAAATCCGAGGCCAATATTTGGCTGAAAGCTTAACTTGCCTGTGCCATCAATTTGTGTGATGTTTTGAAAATTACCTACACCGCCTCTTAAAAATACCAGGTCAATATAACCAAATTCAAACCCTAATGCCGGATCAATACTTACAAATTCTGTTGATACAATATCATTTGTCTGAGCAAACTGCATATTAAGGTTTGCTGCAGCTAAAATACTGTAATCATAATGAATAACAAATTTTTTAGCAATGCCAAGCTGCGCTTTGGGTAGCGTTATTTCGTTGGTTTCCGGTAATTCCTGATTTTCTCCCGGTACAGCATCACTTATAGTTTCAAATTCCTCTTCGTCGATGTTCCATACGTTGTAGGTTGTAGTAATATCCCTTAGCATAAGGCCAAACTTCCACTCGTCTTTAGTTTGATATTGTATGCCAATATCAAAACCAAATCCCCACGAATTTGCAAAGTCGCCTATTATCCTACGGATAATTTTTGCATTAATGCCATAATGAAGCCCGTCTAAAGGAAGTGAACGTGCATAAGAAAGTGTTATACCATAATCGGCTGCCGAAAAAAGACTTATTCTGTTGTAATCAATATTGCCTTCGCTGTCTATAAGCTGGGTGGTGTTAAGTATGTCATCAACCCCAAAACGTATTACAGATACTCCAAAAGCGCTCCTTTCATCAATTGGCATGGCAAATCCGGCATAATCATACTGGGCAATATTTGCAAAATAACTGGCGTGCATAAGTGCCAGTTGTTTATCTTCAGCCTTTAAAAGTCCGGCAGGATTCCAATATCCGGAATTTACATCCCCGGTACTGGCAGTTACAGCATTGCTCATGCCTAAAGCAGCAGCATCTACGCCAATATTCATAAATTCATTGGAGTATTTTCTAACTGACTGACTATAAGCAAAAAGTGTTGTAAATAGTAAGATTAAGACTAACTTCTTCTTCAATGCTGTTATTTTCTACAAATATGAAATAAAAATCTCAATTACTAAACTCTATTTCTATTAACTTATTGTGTTAACTTTGCAGTAAAATTGAAAACTATGTCGTTGAAGAAACATGTGCCGAACTTTATAACACTGCTAAACTTATCTGCAGGTTTAATTGCCCTTGTATATGCTTTTAATACCAATTTGCAAATGGCCTTTTTTTGGGTTTGCATGGGTATATTCTTTGACTTTTGGGATGGTTTTTTTGCCCGCATTTTTAAAGTGCAGAGCAAGCTGGGCCTTCAGCTGGACTCATTGGCAGATATGGTTACGAGTGGCGTAGTGCCGGGGGTGGCAATGTATCAGCTGCTTGCTAATATTGCCGATATGAGGGATGATTACAACCTTTCTGTAGATAATGCTTATTTGGGGCTGCTGCCATACCTTGGCTTTGTAATTACAATAGCATCATGTTACAGGCTGGCAAAATTTAATGTAGATGACCGCCAGACAGAATCTTTTATAGGTTTGCCTACTCCGGCAAATGCATTGCTTATTATGAGTCTTCCGGTAATATTAAATAAAACCGGGGGGGAGGGCATTATCTTTTCTGTGCTTAGTAATCCATATATATTAGTAGGGATAAGTTTGCTAAGTGCGTATCTGCTTAATGCAGAGATACCCTTGTTTTCTTTAAAAGTTAAGTATTTTAACTGGCAGCGAAATAAAATTCAATTTACCTTTTTAATTGTCTCAATACTTTTGCTTTTCTTCTTTCAATACTTTGCCATACCGCTTATAATTCTTTTTTATGTAATATTGTCGGTAATCAATAACATGAC
>CAMPIZ010000234.1 GCA_946886675.1 uncultured Flavobacterium sp. | reverse complement strand
CATATTAATGGCTCTAAAGAGGTAAGTACAGTAAGATATAATGCCTTTAACGATCAGATCGAAGCAAAAGTTAATAATGAGGAACTTGTACTTACAAAGCAGGAGGGCCAGGTGATTAAAATGGTGGATAACCAAAATACCACTTACGAACTGCTAAGCTATATGGATGAGAACGGCGATATAATGAATGGTTATTTAATATTGCTTACCGGTGAAGATAAAAATGTAAAAATTTACAAACGCGAAAGGGTATACTTACAACCTGAACAACATGCTAAAAACAGTTATCAGACATACAGAGCACCAATGTATAAAAAAGCCTCTACAGAATATTATATAAAAATTAAAGATGGTATAGTTTCTACGGTACCTTCAAAGAAAAAAGATTTGTCTTCTCTTATACCCGGTAAAGAAGACGAAATCAAAGATTTTGTAAAAGAAAACAGGATTTCAACCTCTGATGAAGAAGACCTTAAAAAGCTTGGGGTTTATTTAAACACACTTATGTAATAAGCAATTACCTATTAACGATAAAATCTTTCAGGTAGAAAGGTTCGAAATAAGCGACATCAACAGTGTCGCTTTTTTTGTGCTTCTCAAATGAAAGCCTGCACATTTGAGCTGCTGAAGGAAATAGTTCAATATTATGATAAACAAATTTATCGTCTGTGAGCAGTTCGCTGCATTTAGATGCACCATCACCTAAAAGATGTATTTTGGAGCTATATTCTGTAAAAGATTCTGAAGTTATAATTTCAGCTTTAGTATCTCTGATTTTTGTATAAGATGAATTAAAAATACTGCTGTAAACCTCCATCCTTCTGGCATCAATCATGGGAACTATAAACTCTCCCCCGGCAACAGAAATTCTTTTCGCAAGGGCTTCCAGAGTATCTATAGCTATAAGCGGAATATTAAGAGCATAACAAAGGCCCTTAGCAGCCGAAACCCCTATGCGCAAGCCGGTATAAGAACCCGGCCCCATACTTACTGCTACAGCGTCTAAATCTTTAACTGTTGCTTTACTATACTTTAAAACTTCTTCTATAAATAAATGCAGCTTTTCTGCATGCAGGTATCCGTCTGCAGCAATTTCCTTAAGTGCTGTTACCTCACCATTTTGAGACAGGGCTACCGAACAGTTTCTTGTAGCCGTTTCGATATTTAATATCAATGCCATTAATCCTATGCAGTTATTCTTTTGCCTTTACCCTTACTTTGTCATTTGGGTTAAGCTCTTTAGACACAACATTATAAGGACCTGTTATAACCTCTTCACCCTTTTTAAGGCCCTGGGTTATTTCTATATTAGTATCGTCCTGAATACCTGTAGTAACAGGCCTAAGTACAGCTTTACCTTCCTCTTTTACAAAAACACATTCAAATTTTTCCTGTACCACACCTGTTTCCATCTCTTTTTCTTTTTCCTCAAGCTCTTTAAGCACATCTTTTTTAGTCGATGTAGTATCAGATTTTACAACTACAGCGCTGATAGGCACCGCAAGGATATTTTCTTTTCTTTCGGTGATTATATCAACAGTTGCTGTCATTCCCGGCCTGAAAGGCGAATAGTTTGAAGGTTTACCTTTGGTCATATCTTCATAAGACTCTTTTAATATCCTTACCTTAACTTTAAAGTTAGTAACCTGGTCGGCAGTTAGATCACTGCTGGCTGAATTAGAGATACTGGTCACTACACCCTTAAACTGTCGTTTAAGGTAAGCATCTACCTCTATATTAGCCTCATCTCCTATTTCGATTTTTACAATATCATTCTCATTTACATCAACTTCTACCTCCATATTGTTAAGGTTTGCCACCCTTAAAATCTCGGTACCTGCCATCTGTTGAGTACCCACTACCCTTTCACCCAGTTCAGCATCCAGTTTAGATATTGTTCCGTCTACCGGGGAATATATAGTGGTCCTGTTCAGATTATCCCTTGCTTCACTAACTGTAGCGTTGGCACTCTGCACACTAAAGTAAGCCGACTGCTTTGATGCCTGAGCCACTTCATAAGCAGATACTATTTTATCCCATTCAGATTTTGATATTACTCCTTTTTCATAAAGCGACCTGTTTCGCTCATAATTTGCCTTCGCTTCTTTTAATTGCGCTTCAGACTGGCTCAACCCTGCTTTTGCTGTAGACAGGGCCGCTGCGCTTCTGCTAACTCCTGATTCATAAAGATCGGGGTTTATACGAACCAGCAAATCCCCTTTCTTTATAGCCTGCCCTTCTTTAATTGGTAATTCTATAATTTCACCGGAAACTTCAGATGATATTTTAACTTCTACTTCAGGCTGTACCTTTCCGGTAGCAGAAACAGTTTCCACAAGAGTTATCTCGCTAACTTTTGTAATCTCAACTTCCTTACCTTCGTCCCTGTTTCCTATAACACCCGTTTTGCTTAATACAATGAGCAGCACAATGATAACGGCTACAGTTCCCAATAAAAAATATAAAGACTTTTTTGACATGGTTGTTTAGTTTTGTGTAATTGGTATACCGAAATAGAATTCTATTATTTTTACTTTAAAGATATAATCATATTTTGCCCTGAGCACTTCGCTTTGTGCATTTACAGCCAGGGTTTGTGCCTGATTAAGGTCAAAAACATTAATAAGCCCTACCTCATATCTTTCTTTTGCATAGGTTAATGCCTCTTGCCTTGCATCTGCAGCAGACTGAGCAGCCTCATACGCTTTTAGAGCTCCCTGCACATCTGTATAAGCTGTATATACATTTCGCTCCAGGTCAAGCTCCTGACGCTCATAGGCAAGCTGCGAGCGTTCAAACGCTATTTTAGAGCGCTCTACATTATTACGTGTAGCAAAACCGTTAAGTATAGGTATGTTTAACTGAAAACCAAAAGAATGCCCCTTATTATCCCAAAATTGTGTCCAGAAAGGCGGTGGTGATATAGTTACAGGCTGCCCATCCTGAAAAGTAGTATAGTCTGCATAAGTAACACGGGTGTCCAGGCTGTAAAAACCTCTTAAGGTTGGCATGTATGCCGAACGTGCTATTTTTATATCCTCTTCCGCTACTTTCAGGTTAGCCTCTGCTATTTTTATTTCAGTGCGTAAGTCTTTGGCCTTATTATAAACCTCCATTGGCGTTCTAAGCATTACTTCGCTTTCAATAACTTCATACTCATCATCAGCCACATCAAAATTCCAAAACTCTTTAAGCTGTAACAGTTGTGCAAGGCTTAGCTTAGAAATAAGCAGTTGATTTTCTGCTTCAATAACCCTTTGCCTGTCGGCAGCAACCGTAGCTTCCACATCCAGGAGGTCACCTCTTGGCACAAGTCCTCCTTCAACAAGCTGGCCGGTCCTTTCGGCCTGGTCCTGGTCAACATCCAACTGTTCCTGCTGAACTTTAAGGTTCTCTTTATTAAAAAGTATCTGAAGAAATGCATTTGCCACATTAAGCGATACATCTTCCTGCATTTTTACTAGCTGATACTGGCTTGCCACTATCGCCATTTTTTGTCTGCGGTACTGAATCTGGTTTTGAAGCCCTTTAAATATATCAACACCTGCTGTAATCCCGGCATTGGTAAACTGAGTAGTTTGCTGCTCAAGAATACCGGTTATACTTTGTGTTAAACCTATATTCCAGGAATGGCTTGCTGAAGCATTTAGAGCAGGTAAAAAATTACCAAACGCATCACTTTTATTGGTTTCGGCCACCCTAACATCGAGTTCGGCTTCCTTAATTGAAATATTATTTTCAAGTGCATAATTCACACATTCCTCCAGCGTCCACTTTTTTTCCTGTGAATGTAAGGTGAAGGCAGAAAATGAAATGATTATTAATAAGGTTGTGCTTAGTTTGCTTTTCATGATCGTGTGATACAGATTTTACAAAGGTATTTATTTTATCTAAAGTATATAACC
>CAMPIZ010000233.1 GCA_946886675.1 uncultured Flavobacterium sp. | reverse complement strand
GGTATAAACCATCTGTATTGGCCACATAAAAATAATTGTTAAGCACCAGCATGCCGTAAGGCTGATTTAAACCTTCAAGAAAAACAGCACGGGTTTCAAAGGTTCCGTCGTTATCCTTATCCTGAAAAACAGTAATCCTGTCAGCACTGCTGTGAGTATTCGATTCCGCCACAAAAACATCATTGTTGGGCGCTATATATGTATTTCTGGGATTATCCAGGTCCCCGGCAAATTTTGTTACAATAAATCCGGCAGGTGCTTGTGGTGTCTGGTCTTCAGGCCATTCTTCCATACCGCTGCGCTTTGTAACCGATTCTGAAGAATAAGGTGCAGGCAGCGTAAGTTCTCCAATAGCCGTTTGTACGGTAGTACTGCCTTTGGCTTTTGCTTCCTCTTTTTCTTTTTCGTTTACCCCCCCCCCCCCCCCCCCCCCCCCTAAAATTGTAATAAAAGATAAAGCAAAGGCTGTAATTTTCATAATGTAGAAATTTATTGAGTTGTAATAGAATAACTAAATTACTTTTCAAAAACTTATTATTTTGTTAAGTGTCTGAATATTAGTTATTATTTAACATTCATAAATTTATTACAAATAACCTGGCCTAATACAGGCAACAATTTCCTAATTAGTATATTTGCACAATATATCAAACCGATAGCTAAGAGTGATAAAGCTTCACGATAAACATTTTGTACCTTATTTAACTGCTGCTGAAATTGAACTTACTGTTGCCCGCATGGCTGCTGATATTGAAGTGGAAATGGGTGAGGAAGTTCCGGTTTTTATTGGTGTCCTTAATGGTGCATTCATGTTTCTTTCAGATTTGGTAAAGCATTATAAAAAGGATTGTGAAGTAACTTTTGTTAAGCTTGCTTCCTATGAAGGGATGCAGTCCTCAAACAATGTAAAGCAGCTTATGGGCCTTGATACTTCGTTGGAAGGCAAGACTGTAATTGTTGTGGAAGACATTGTTGATACAGGAGCAACAGTGGAAGTGCTTAAGCAAATGTTTGAAGTGCATAAAATAAAACAGCTAAGGATAGCCGCCCTGTTTTTTAAGCCAGAAGCTTATACAAAAACTATAGCGCTTAACTATACAGGTTTTAATATACCCAATAAGTTTATAGTGGGCTACGGACTTGACTATGACGGGCTGGGTAGGAATTTACCGGAAATATATCAACTTAAATAACACACTTTAAACATAAAATGATCAATATCGTATTATTTGGGAAACCGGGCGCAGGAAAAGGCACCCAGGCAGAATTTTTAAAAGAAAAATATAATCTTACACACATTTCAACTGGAGATGTTTTTCGTTATAACCTTAAAAATGGTACTGAGCTTGGTAAACAGGCGCAGATGTATATAGATAAAGGCGAGCTTGTTCCGGATGAGCTTACTATAAAAATGCTGCAGGATGAAGTGGAAAAAAATCCGGAGACAAAAGGATTCCTTTTTGATGGTTTTCCCAGAACGGTTGCCCAGGCAGAAGCACTGGATGCTTTCCTTAGATCAAAAGGATGGGAGGTAACAGCTACTATTGCGCTTGAGGCCGATGACGAAATACTTGTTAAGCGTCTTTTAGAAAGGGGCAAAACAAGCGGAAGGGCAGATGATCAGGACGAAACATTAATAAGAAACCGTTATCAGGAGTATAACGAAAAAACGGCTCCGTTAATTAAATACTATCAGGGTCAGCATAAATTTTATTCGGTAAATGGTATTGGTGAGATATCGGAAATTACTGAAAGGCTGAGCCTTGTAATAGATAAGCTGTAACTAAAAGCCTGACGATTGGAAATAGCCATAATATTATTTTTAATACTGCTTAACGGTGTTTTTTCAATGTCGGAAATCGCATTGATATCGGCAAGGAAAAACCGTCTCGAAACTGCCGCCAAGAAAGGCAACTCCAGCGCACAAACCGCACTGGATCTGGCTAATTCGCCTAATAAATTCCTTTCTACCGTTCAGATAGGTATAACGCTTATAGGTATACTTACCGGTATTTATTCGGGAGATAAAGTTACTGATGATGTGGAGGCTTTTGTACTACAGTTTGAAGCCTTAAAGCCTTATGCCGAAAATTTAGCTGTGGGTATAGTGGTAGTTATACTTACTTTTTTCTCGCTGGTACTGGGTGAGCTGCTTCCTAAAAGGGTAGGGCTTACATATCCGGAATCAATAGCGAAACTGGTGGCGTTGCCCATGAAGTTTATTTCCATAATCACAGCACCATTTATATGGCTGCTTACTTCGTCTACTGATTTTTTAATGAAGATATTTAATATCAGGCCAACGGCAGACGGGAAAGTAACTGAAGAGGAAATTAAGGCTATTATAAAAGAGGGTACAGAAGGAGGCGAGGTTCAGGAAATTGAACACGATATAATGGAAAGAGTATTCCATATAGGTGACAGGAAGGTGAATTCACTAATGACACACCGAAAATCTGTAACCTATTTGTCTAATGAATCTGATAAAGACAGAATAAGGGAAATAATGCTTGATGAACTGCATTCTGTATATCCGGTTTGTGAAGGAAACAGTCTTGACGATGTAATTGGCGTAGTGCTTTTAAAAGATATTTTTGCCAATTATGAAAAACCACAGTTTAACCTTAGCCAGATAATAAAAGAACCGGTTTACCTTATAGAGCATACGTCTGCTTATAAAGCACTGGAGATATTTAAGAAAACAAAAGTCCATTATGCTCTGGTTACAGACGAATACGGTGTATTTCAGGGAATGATCACGCTTAACGATATTCTTGAAGCGCTTGTAGGTGATGCTTCAGATTTCTATCATGATGAGTTTCAGCTTGTAGAGAATCCGGATGGCACATGGCTGGTGGATGGGCATTATCCATTGCATGATTTCCTTACTTATTTTGATCTGGATGAACTTACCACCGATTATGAGGTGACTACTGTGAGCGGGCTTATTATGACAGAGCTTTCTTATATACCTAAAGAAGGCGAAAAGCTTGCATGGAATCATTTTGAACTCGAGGTCCTTAAAATGGACGGTGTTAAGATTGATAAAGTAAGGGTGAAGTCTATGAAAGAATAATACCTTACGCTAAACAAAAGAAATAAAAAAAATAGGATGAGGTTTCCTGAAAAGGAATCTAAACCCTGAAACTTAATAAAATGACAGAAGGGAATTTTGTAGATTATGTAAAAATATACGTAGCCTCCGGTAAAGGGGGTAAGGGATCTACACATTTGCACAGGGAGAAATTTATAGAAAAAGGCGGTCCGGATGGTGGTGATGGCGGACGTGGAGGCCACGTTTATATTGTAGGCAATAAAGGCCTATGGACACTGTTTCATTTAAAATTTGCAAGACATATTAAAGCCGGGCATGGTGGAGATGGCGGTAGCGCCAGAAGTACCGGTGCCGATGGAGAAGATAAATACATTGAAGTTCCGCTAGGGACAGTTGTACGTGATAAGGAAACCAATGAGATACTTTTTGAAATAACTGAAGAGGGCGAGAAAAAAATACTTGCAAAAGGAGGTAAGGGAGGTCTCGGTAACTGGCACTTCCGCAGTTCTACAAACCAGACCCCGCGCTATGCACAGCCCGGGATTCCCGGAGAAGAACTGGATGTAATACTGGAGCTTAAGGTTTTGGCCGATGTAGGACTGGTTGGTTTCCCAAATGCCGGAAAGTCTACATTGCTTTCGGTGCTTACATCTGCAAAACCAAAAATTGCAGACTATCCATTTACAACCTTAAAACCAAATCTGGGTATAGTAGCCTATAGGGATTTTCAGTCGTTTGTAATAGCCGATATACCGGGTATCATAGAAGGGGCTGCTGAAGGCAAAGGCCTTGGGCATTACTTTTTAAGGCATATAGAACGTAATTCTACCCTGCTGTTCCTTGTGCCGGCAGATGCAGAGGA
>CAMPIZ010000232.1 GCA_946886675.1 uncultured Flavobacterium sp. | reverse complement strand
ATATAAGAATCAGTAAATTTACACACTTTTTACAAACGAACATTAATATACTTATTATGGCTTTTGATATTGAAATGATCAAAAAGGTGTATGGGAACATGGCTGAGCGTGTAGATAAGGCGCGTGAACTGGTAGGCCGTCCCCTTACACTTTCTGAAAAGATTTTATATTCACACCTGTGGGAAGGGACACCTTCTAACGCATTTACAAGAGGTAAAGACTATGTAGATTTTGCTCCGGACAGGGTTGCCTGCCAGGATGCTACTGCACAAATGGCTTTATTACAGTTTATGCATGCAGGAAAAAGCAAAGTTGCAGTGCCTACTACTGTGCACTGTGATCACCTTATACAGGCAAAAATAGATGCAAGAACCGACTTAAAACGTGCAAAAGAGCAGAGTAACGAGGTTTTTGATTTTCTTTCTTCTATCTCAAATAAATATGGTATTGGTTTCTGGAAGCCGGGTGCAGGTATTATCCACCAGGTGGTTTTAGAAAACTATGCTTTCCCGGGCGGTATGATGATTGGTACCGATTCCCACACTGTAAATGCCGGAGGTTTAGGTATGGTGGCTATTGGTGTAGGTGGTGCTGATGCGGTAGATGTTATGTCTGGCATGGCATGGGAGCTTAAATTCCCTAAACTTATTGGTGTAAAACTTACAGGAAAGCTTTCGGGCTGGACTGCTCCAAAAGATGTTATACTTAAAGTAGCAGGTATTCTTACTGTAAAAGGTGGTACCGGTGCTATTATAGAATATTTTGGCGAAGGTGCAAGAGCTATGTCTTGTACTGGTAAAGGTACTATTTGTAATATGGGTGCAGAAGTAGGGGCTACTACTTCTACATTTGGTTATGATGAGTCTATGGACCGTTACCTGCGTGCTACAAACAGGGCAGATGTGGCTGACGAAGCTGCAAAAGTTGCTGAGTATCTTACTGCTGATGCTGAAGTATATGCAGACCCTGAAAAATATTTTGACCAGGTTATAGAAATTAACCTTTCTGAACTTGAGCCTCATTTAAATGGGCCATTCACTCCGGATTTAGCTACGCCTATATCTAAAATGAGGGAAGAGGCTGTTAAAAATGACTGGCCTTTAAATGTTGAGGTAGGTTTAATAGGTTCTTGTACAAACTCTTCTTACGAAGATATTTCACGTTCTGTTTCTATCGCTAATCAGGCTGTTGAGAAAAAACTTAAGCCAAAATCTAAATTTACCATTACTCCCGGTTCAGAGCAGGTGCGCTATACTATAGAGCGTGATGGTTTTATAAATACTTTTGATAAAATAGGCGCTACTGTATTTGCTAACGCATGCGGTCCTTGTATTGGTATGTGGGATCGTGAAGGTGCTGAAAAGGAAGAGCGTAATACTATTGTTCACTCTTTTAACAGGAACTTCTCTAAGCGTGCTGACGGTAACCCTAATACACTAGCATTTGTAGGTTCTCCGGAACTTGTAACAGCGCTTGCTATTGCGGGTGATCTTGGATTTAACCCCTTAACGGATAAGCTTATAAATGAAGATGGTGAAGAAGTAATGCTTGATGAGCCTACAGGTAATGAGCTTCCTCCGAAAGGTTTTGCTGTAGAGGATGCAGGATACCAGGCTCCGGCAGCAGACGGTTCTAAGGTTCAGATTGCGGTTAGTCCTGAGTCAGAGCGTTTACAGCTTCTTGCTCCGTTTACACCTTGGGATGGTGAGAATATTATGGGAGCTAAGCTTCTTATTAAAGCATTTGGTAAATGTACTACAGACCATATTTCTATGGCTGGTCCGTGGCTGCGTTTCCGTGGGCATCTTGATAACATTTCAAACAATATGCTTATCGGTGCAGTAAATGCTTTCAATATGAAAACTAACTTAGTTAAAAATCAGCTTAATGGCGAGTATGATGCTGTGCCTGCTGTACAGCGGGCTTATAAAGCTGCAGGTGTACCATCTGTAGTAGTGGGAGACCATAACTATGGAGAAGGTTCTTCGCGTGAGCATGCAGCTATGGAGCCAAGACATCTTGGTGTAAGAGCTGTACTTGTGAAATCATTTGCACGTATTCACGAAACTAACCTTAAAAAGCAGGGTATGCTTGCGTTAACTTTTGCTGATGAGGCTGATTATGACAAAATCCAGGAGAATGATACATTTAACTTTATCGATCTTAAGGATTTCGCTCCAAACAAGCAGTTAACTCTTGAGGTTATCCATGATGATGGCTCAAAAGATACAATTATAACGAACCATTCATACAACGAAGGCCAGATTGGCTGGTTTGTGGCTGGTTCAGCATTAAATCTTATTGCTGCAGGCGCTAATGCAAATGCATAAATAAGTAAATATTAGTGGATAAAAGCTCCCTGTGAAAACAGGGAGCTTTTTTATTTAATAAGGGTGTGGAATGAGATTATTTAGCTATAAACAAAAAAAACCGGCCTTTCGGCCGGCTTTTCCAGTTGCGTTTCCGCAGCTGTCCGCATCTATTAATAATAAGTGTACCTCCTTACTTTGGCAATGTATTTTGCAAGGCGGATAACCTGATGGCTGTAGCCATACTCGTTATCATACCATACATATAATACAATGTTTTTACCGTCTGCTGATACTATTGTGGCATTGCTGTCGTAAATAGACGGTGCAGATGTGCCTACAATATCAGACGATACAAGCTCATTGTTAAGCGAGTATTTTATTTGCTCTACAAGTTCGCCTTCAAGAGCATAATGCTTCATTATGTTATTTACTTCCTCTGCATTTGTTGCTTTTTCTACTTCAAGGTTAAGCACTACAAGAGATCCGTTTGGAACCGGTACACGTATAGCGTTTGAAGTAAGCTTTCCTGCAAGCGCAGGTAATGCTTTTGCAACTGCGCTGCCTGCACCAGTTTCGGTAATTACCATGTTAAGTGCAGCTGCCCTTCCACGGCGGTATTTCTTGTGCATGTTATCCACAAGGTTCTGGTCGTTTGTATAGGCGTGTATAGTTTCAAGGTGGCCTTTCACTACACCCAGAGTATCTTCAACAGCTTTTAATATAGGTGTGATAGCATTTGTAGTACATGAAGCAGCAGAATAAATATCTACTTCTTCCGGATTGTATTCATTATGGTTGACACCATATACAATGTTTGGCACACCTTTGCCCGGAGCAGTAAGTAATACTTTGTCTACACCATTAGAAGCCAGGTGGCGTTTAAGTGCTTCTTCATTAGTAAATGCACCTGTGTTGTCTATTAAAAGAGCATTGTTAATACCATATTGTGTATAGTCAATATCTTCTGGTGCATTAGCGCTAATAATATGAACTGTGGTGCCGTTTATTATAAGTGAATTATTTTCCGGATCTGCAGTTACTGAGCCCTGGAAATCCCCGTGTATTGAATCATAACGCAGTAATGAAGCCCTTTTTTCTAAAAGTACGGCATCGTTTTTATCGCGAACAACAATAGCTCTTAAACGAAGCTGGTTTCCTTTACCTATTTTAGACATCATTTCTCTTGCCAGTAATCTGCCTATACGTCCAAAACCATATAGTACTACGTCTTTTGGCTGTATGTTTCTGCTTTCTTTTGCATCTTTTAGTTTGTCTATAACAAAAGCAGTAGCATCATTATATTTATCATCTTCAAGGTGGTATTCGTAGGTAAGCTTACCAATGTCTATACGTGAAGGTGGAAGATCAAGTGACTGTATAGCCCTTGCAATCTCTACAGAATCAAAAACATTAATTGGTTTTTGCACAAACTCCCCGGCATACTCATGCAGGTTTATAATGTCGCTTACATTCCTGTCTATAAGCTGGTTTCTGAATAAAACCAGTTCTATGGATTTATCATACCACAGGTCGCTCACAATTTTAATAAATTCTACGCCTGCCCTGCGTCTGTCAGCCTGGAAGGAGAGTTCTTTTTCATATAAAACATTATTGTTCATGAA
>CAMPIZ010000231.1 GCA_946886675.1 uncultured Flavobacterium sp. | reverse complement strand
TTATATTTGTTTGTGAAGATGCTTACCCGGCAAATCATACTTAATAGCAATTTAATCATGAGGCTTATAAAACTTTTTCTCAGTTGTATTATTTTTTTAACTATGGTTTCGTGCAATCTGCTTAGCCCCAAAAACCTTTCTAATGATTTCAGGTGGAAAAACAAAAAATTCTCTCAACCTTACGGGATTGTTTTGCAATACACACCGGCAGTAAATACAGAGTTGCCTAAAAATCGTGAGCCGTGGTTTTATACTGCCGCAGATAGTAGCGACACGGACAAAAAATATCATATCAAAACGCTGCTTCAAGAGAAGTTCGGGAACAGAAATATTTTTTTCAGCGACAGTAGTACAGTTAAATTGCGTATTGAGAAGCTACTGTTTAGAGAGTATTCAGAACCGGTAACAGTGTATGACGAAGATGCAGAGTATGTAGGAGAATCTACACAGGACTTTTTTATATTTGAGATTTCCGGCAGCCTGTTAATGAAGGATAGTGTAGCCCAACAGGTAATTATAGAGCATCATTACAATAATGAGCCCAGGGAATCCTATGTTCTTGACGGTGTGATAGTAATGGGAGGCGGCAATGCAAGCGCTTCTAAAATGATAGAAAATAGCATCAATGAGTTTAGTTACAGAGTGTATGAAGCTATAAATGAAAAAATTGAAACTGCCGGTAAGTAATCTTTTAAAATTTAATGCTCACAGATTTCAGATAACTTTATGAAGGCTTTAATTAAAGGGCATGAATCTAATATTTTATAGATTATCATATTTACTTTTACATAATGCCGTTTCAAAAGTAAGTAAGCTTTAACATTTAAAGGGTATCTTTGATTATTACAAATTCATATCTCATGAAGACTATCAACAATACATCTTTAGAAGAATTCTATAAAGAGGCCGCAAACTTTACAGGCAGGGATATAGAAACACTCTTACCACCCGGCATAAGTAAAGAGGTTGGGCATTTTAATGTATTTGATATTGCCGAAACCATTAGGCAGGTAAAGCAGAAAAATGTAATGCCATATAATCGCAGGGCTTATTACAAAATAAGTCTTATAAGAGGAAGGAACAGAGCCGAATATGCAGACAAAATTATTGATGTTAAAAAAAATGCTCTACTGTTCGCAACGCCTAAAATACCCTACCACTGGTATCCGTTAGATGACAATCAGAGAGGGCTGTTTTGTGTTTTTACTGATGAATTTATCATTAAAAACAAAAGCAATGGTAAGTTGGATGAACTACCTATATTTAAGACTGGCGGCTATCCGGTTTTTGAAATAGATGATAAAACTGCTGATGAAATAGAACTGGTTTTCAGAAAAATGCAAAAAGAAATTGCTTCTGATTATGAATTTAAGTATGATTTGTTGCGAAATTACCTTTCTGAACTTATTCATTACGGTCAAAAACTTCAGCC
The DNA here is from genome assembly GCA_946886675.1 of uncultured Flavobacterium sp. Next base: position 2,528 of record CAMPIZ010000231.1, on the reverse strand, counting down.
TGCTCCTACCCTCCGTTCTGAGCAGAATGCTGCAGCGAGGATTATCTCTCTGTTTATTGAACTGTTAGAGCGTCAGTTTCCTATAGAATCGCCTAACCAAAAACTACAGCTGCGCACAGCAAAAGAATATGCCGACAGGCTCTCTATTCATGTAAACCACCTAAATAAAGTATTAAAGGAAAATACAGGTAAAACTACTACAGACATTATAACCGGACGCATTTTACAGGAGGCAAAGATCCTTTTAAAACAAACCGACTGGAATGTATCTGAAATTGCAGACAGCTTGGGCTTTGAAGAAGTGGCACATTTTTCTAACTTCTTTAAAAAGCAGACTGCCTTAGCTCCATTAGCTTTTAGAACTTAGCAGGATATTTGAAATTTACAAATATTGGATTGATGTTTACAACCCGTAGCCAAAGCTTGTGCCCGAACTTTGTACCATAGAAATAAAACAAAATTTTAAAGGCATGGAAACAAAAAACAAAATAGCTTTAGTTACAGGCGGCAGCCGTGGCTTAGGGAAAGATATGGCCATCAGCCTGGCAAAAAAAGGGATAGATGTAGTACTTACCTATAACAGTAATAAACAAAAAGCAGATGAAACTGTAAAAGAAATACAGGCATTAGGCCAAAAAGGCATAGCTTTTCAGTTGGATACATCAAACACCAAGCTGTTCGATAATTTTTTCAAACAGGTTACAGAACATTTAAAAGAGCACACAGGCAGTTTAAACTTTGATTTTCTTATTAATAATGCGGGTACAGCACTTTATGCCCCGTTTGCAGAAACTACAGAAGAGCAGTTTGACGAAATCATGAATATACATTATAAAGGTGTATTCTTCTTCACTCAAAAAGCACTTCCTTTTATTAATAATGGCGGCCGTATTATCAACATCTCTTCCGGGTTGGCACGTTTTTCATTCCCCGGCTCATCGGCTTATGGTTCTATGAAAGGAGCAGTAGAGGTACTTACAAGGTATCTTGCTAAAGAACTTGGCGCACGTGGCATTGCTGCAAATATAGTGGCTCCGGGTGCAATTGAAACAGATTTTGGCGGAGGCCGTGTAAGGGATAACAAAGAAATGAATAGTCAGATAGCAAGTGTAACTTCATTAGGACGTGTTGGGCTGCCGGATGATATAGGCGGGGTTGTAGCGTTTTTATGCAGCGATGAGGCACGCTGGATAAATGGGCAGCGAATAGAAGTATCGGGCGGAATGATGCTTTAATAACCACATAATAAGCCGGGAATGATGCCCGGCTTTATTATTATATAAATCTGTAATTTTGCAAAAAAATTACATGAGCCGGAATACAGGAAAATTTGATTCAGATTTATTAGCCAACCCTCTTTATGTTTTCGCACTGGAATCTGAAGCCACACACGAATTTAGTGATGTTAAACCTTTATTTGTAGGTATTGGCAAGCTGAATGCTATGTATAATCTCATGAAGCGCATCCATACGGATAAGCCTTCGGTTATTATCAATCTTGGCTCAGCAGGCAGCACATACCATAAACGTGGTGAGGTAGTATGCTGTACTCATTTTGTACAAAGAGATATGGATGTAACGGCTCTTGGGTTTGAGAAGTACCAGACACCTTTTTCTGTACATCAGCCTGTGCTTGAATACGGCATAAAGATAGAAGGGCTCCCACATGGCATTTGTGGTACCGGAGACAGCTTTGTAATGAATCATAATACTGAAGATTATAATGTTATTGATATGGAAGCTTACTCTATTGCCCTTATCGCAAAGCAGGAAGAAATTCCATTCCTTTGTCTTAAATATATCTCTGATGGTGCAGATGGCACTGCTGCAACCGATTGGCAGGAAATGATAAAAATGGCTGGTTCAGCTCTTAAGAAGGCTATGATGTCAATAAAAAAGTAAGTGAATCCCCAGAACACCTAAACTATTAAATTAAAGTTTTTTGTTTTTTAGAAACTTATTAACGGTCATTCCTTTATAAGACCAGTAAATTTATAGTTAAATACTGATTATAATGGGAATACAATCTAAAGGAAAGAATTTAGGACTTGCCGAACTTATTGCAATAGCCCTGGGAGGTATGGTAGGCGGAGGAATATTTACTATTCTTGGCATTTCAGTAGAACTTATTGGAAACTTGACACCCGTAGCTATAATAATAGGCGGCATTGTTGCATCTATGGCAGCCTATTCTTATGTAAAACTTGGAGTTTATTATAAAGATGAAGGCGCTACCTATTCCTTTTACAAAAAAACTTATCCCGGTAAGCCTTTTCTGGCTTCGGTTATAGGCTGGTTTGTAATCTTCGGGTATATAAGTACACTTGCATTATATGCTTACACCTTTTCTTCATACGCTTTAAGCAGTACTGAATTTGCGCAGGACATCTGGATACGTAAAATAACAGCTATAGCAATTATTGGAGTATTTACAACAGTTAATATATGGAGCGTTAATGGCATGGGAAAAACTGAGGATATTATGGTTTATACCAAAATCATCCTTTTATTTATAATATCTTTTGTGC
>CAMPIZ010000230.1 GCA_946886675.1 uncultured Flavobacterium sp. | reverse complement strand
TTATTTTTTAATTTTAAGACTTTTCAATGCCGTTAACTACCAATCCTTTCGACAAGAACACGATTTCAGAATACGAGTATTTTCCTGACATACAGGTGGTTCAGATGCTCGATATTAGTCAGAAAACCTTTCAAAAATGGAGTAGTTACACCGTTGAATACAGGGTAAAATTTATCAAAAATTTAATATTTGTTTTAACAAAAAAACAACAGTTTCTGGCTGAAATGTGCTCAAAGGAAATGGGCAAACCAATTAGCCAGGCTGTCGCCGAAGTGAAAAAGTGCGGACTTTTATGTGAATACTACGCAGAGCATGCTGAAACCTTCCTTAAAAACAAACAAATTAAAACTGATGCAGAGGAAAGTTTTGTTACATATGAACCCTTAGGGGTTATACTGGGAGTTATGCCTTGGAACTTTCCATACTGGCAGGTTTTCAGGTTTGCCATTCCTGCTATTTTAGCAGGTAATACGGTTGTGGTAAAACATGCATCAAATGTGGCGGGCTGCAGTAAGTTGATAGAAGATTTGTTTAAAGAAGCAGAATTTCCTGAGGGTGTATATCAAAACCTGTTGATAGGGGGTAACCAGGTTGAAAAAGTAATTGAAAATCCAGTTATAAAAGCCATATCACTAACAGGAAGCGAAAAGGCAGGGGCTTCGGTGGCTTCAACAGCTGCAAAACATATTAAAAAAGCTGTTTTAGAACTGGGAGGCAGTAATGCTTTTATTGTTTGTGAAGATGCAGATTTAGATTATACTATCCCTGTTGCTGTAAATGCCCGCATGCAGAATACCGGTCAAAGTTGTATAGCTGCGAAGCGTTTCATTGTGCATAAGTCTGTCTATAATGATTTCCTCGAGCGGTTTATGAATGAAGCAAAAAAGCTTAAATATGGCAATCCCCTTAATAAGGATACAGATATAGGTCCGCTTGCAAGGGTAGACCTTGCGGAAGATATAGAAAAACAGGTAAATGAATCGGTTAAAATGGGCGCCAAAATACTTATGGGTGGTAAGCGAAAGGATGCTTATTATGAACCTACAGTGTTAACAAATATAACCAAATATATGCCTGCCTTTAAAGATGAAATTTTTGGACCTGTTGCGGCAGTAATGCCTTTTGATAGCTTTGAGGAAGCTGTAGAATTAAGTAATGGTACCAGTTTTGGATTAGGAGTTTCTGTTTTTACAGGAAATACTGAAGGAATAAAGAATAAAGTTAGCCAGTTTGAAGAAGGTGCTGTGTTTATTAATGCTATGGTTAAGTCTGACCCTGCACTGCCATTTGGCGGTGTAAAAAAATCGGGGTTTGGCCGAGAGCTAGCAGAAAATGGAATAAAGGAATTTGTAAATGTAAAAACAGTTTATATCAAGTAAAAAAAGAACCCCGGTAATACCGGGGTTTGATTTTAATATAATTGAGGAAAATCGTTTGGTTTTACCTCATGCATAATTGAATATACTTTTTCATAAATATCTTCGGCAGATGGTTTAGAGAAATAGTCTCCATCGGTTCCGTAAGAAGGTCTGTGTGCTTTTGCTGTAAGTGTTTCAGGTTTACTGTCCAGGTGCTTGTAAGCATTTTGCTCATCAAGTATATGTTGTAAAATAAAAGCAGATGCTCCACCAGGTACATCTTCATCAATAACAAGCAGTCTGTTAGTTTTAGCTACACTCTTTACAATATCATGGTTTATATCAAACGGCAATAAAGACTGTACGTCTATAATTTCAGCATCAATACCAATTTCCATAAGTTCTTTTGCAGCCTGTTCTACTAAACGTAAGGTAGAACCATAAGAAACAAGTGTTATGTCTTTTCCTTCTTTAATGGTCTCTACAACGCCAATAGGTGTTTTAAACTCGCCAAGGTTTTTTGGCATTTTTTCTTTAAGCCTGTATCCGTTAAGGCATTCTACTACAAGAGCAGGCTCATCTGTTTCCAATAATGTGTTATAAAAACCTGCTGCTTTGGTCATGTTTCTTGGAACAAGAACATGTATACCGCGAATAGCGTTTATTATCATACCCATTGGCGAGCCGGAATGCCATATACCTTCCAGCCTGTGGCCTCTTGTTCTTATAATTAAAGGCGCTTTTTGCCTGCCGGAAGTACGATATTGCAATGTGGCAAGATCATCACTCATTATCTGGATTGCATATAGCAGATAATCAAGATACTGTATTTCTGCAATAGGGCGTAAGCCTCTCATTGCCATACCAATTCCCTGGCCTAATATTGTTGCTTCACGTATACCGGCATCGCAAACACGGAAATCTCCAAATTTTTCCTGCATGCCTTCAAGGCCCTGGTTAACATCGCCTATATGTCCGCAATCCTCTCCAAATACCAGTGTACCGGCATGTTTGCTGAATATAGCGTCAAAATTATCACGAATAATTACACGGCCATCAACTTCTTCATTACCGTCTCCATAGTCAGGTAAAACTTCTTTTACACTGTAAACATTTTTGTCTGATTGGGAGAAAAGATGAGAACTGAATTTAGGTTGGATTTTAGAAGTATAATCTTTAATCCATGTGGCAAGTGTGCTTTGCCCATTTCCCTTTACAATAAGGCGCAGTGCTTTTCTTGCTGTGGTAAGAATGTCCTTCCTTATAGGCTCCTTTATAGAGTTAAGCTCAGAGATATATTTATCAATAAATACCTTGTTTGCACTATGTGCAGCAATGCTGTTTAAAACAGAAACTAATTCATCTCTTTCTTCTTTTATAGGATTCACATAGGCTGACCAGGCAGCTTTTTTACCTTCAAGAACTTCTTTTTTTATTTCAGCATCAATAGCGTTAAGATCTTCTTCTACTGCAATTTCATTCTCTATCATCCATTTTCTCATTTGGTTGATACAGTCATATTCAGCTTCCCATGTAAGCCTGTCGGCATTTTTGTATCGTTCGTGAGAACCTGAAGTAGAGTGGCCCTGTGGCTGTGTCAGTTCTATTACATGGATAAGTACAGGAACATGTTCTTCACGTGCAATGGCAGCAGCTTTTTCGTATGCGGCTATCAGTTCCGGATAATCCCAACCCTTAACAGTAATGATCTCAAAACCTTTGGTATCTTCATCACGCTGAAAACCTTTAAGAATTTCAGATATATTTTCTTTTGTCGTTTGATGGCGTGCATGTACAGAGATTCCGTACTCATCATCCCAAACGCTCATTACCATAGGAACCTGTAAAACACCTGCCGCATTAATTGTCTCAAAAAATAATCCTTCAGATGTGCTGGCATTACCAATAGTACCCCATGCTATTTCGTTACCATTAATAGAAAAATTTGTTTTGTTCTCTATACCGGTAACATTTCTGTATATTTTAGATGCCTGGGCCAAACCTAAAAGCCTGGGCATTTGCCCGGCAGTAGGAGAGATATCGGCACTTGAATTTTTTTGTTGTGTGAGGTTTTTCCAGTTACCATTTTCATCAAGGCTATGTGTGGCAAAGTGGCCTCCCATTTGCCTTCCCGCCGACATAGGATCATGATCAAGATCACTGTGCCCGTATAATCCTGCAAAGAACTGCTGAATGTTAAGCTTGCCTATAGCCATCATGAAAGTCTGGTCACGGTAATAACCGGAACGGAAATCGCCATTACGGAAAGCCTTGGCCATGGCCAGCTGCGGAACTTCTTTTCCGTCGCCAAAAATTCCAAATTTAGCTTTTCCGGTAAGAACTTCCCTTCGTCCTAAAAGGCTGCATTCCCTGCTTGTAATGGCAGTTTTATAATCGTTAAGCACTTCTGCTTTAAAATCGTCAAACGATAGTGATTTCTTAGTTTCTGTTTCAGTCATAAATCGCATGTTGTATGTCTACAAATTTAACTAAAAGAATGGAATTTCATAAAATTCAAAGAAAAAAATGATTTCACTTTTAATACCTAAATTGGTTTTTGGATATTTTTGAATGAAAAAAAATCAATGAAAAAGAGTAAAATATAAATT
>CAMPIZ010000229.1 GCA_946886675.1 uncultured Flavobacterium sp. | reverse complement strand
CTCCAAATATACCCCATGATGCCAAAAGGAAAAACAATACGGCGGCCAATAGGCACCCGGCTACTATTTTCCAGAAATTCTTTATATACCTCGAGAAATCCTCTGTCTGGTTTTGGTTATTCTTATTTTTTTGTGTTGCCATCTTATTTCTATTCTGTTGACTCTATCCTGAAACCTACTTCCGTTATGCCTTCAAGCTCCTGTACACCCGGTACCTGCCCCACCTGCCTTACGGCCTGTTGTATATGTACCGTATAAGTACCCGGCTTGGCGAAGCGCTCTTTTTCCTTATACCACAGCCTGCTCTCTTTTACATCAGAAAATCCTTCGCCCATCAGTGTGCCGTCAGGGTTTGCCATCTGGTATTCCAGGGTATCGGTTTTTACAACATTTCCCGGATGCTCCATCTGTACAATAAGGAATATATTATTAAACGGGTAATCGTTGTTATTTCTTATGTTAATAAACATGTTATAGGCAGAAACAGTATCTTTTTGCTCAAACTGAAACGACACGATACTGTCTTTATTCCAATTGCCGTTAAACGGCTTGTATTCGTCAAACACCCTTTTTTTATCGCATGATGCGGCAAAAAAGAGCAGCCCGATGGCTAAAAGGCTATTTCGTATTAGCATCTTTATCGTTTGATGGTTTATTATTGTTTGGTTTTCTCCTCTTGTTCTTAGGCCTGTTGCTATTATTATTATTCCTGTTGCCCTGCTGCCTGTTGTTGTTATCTCCCGTTGCGGGCTTATCGGTAACAGCAGCTTCAGCGCCGGCAGGCTTTTTCTTGTTTGGCCTTTTCTTCTTCTTGTTTTTAGGCTTATCAAAACGGGTAAGGCTGTCCTGTCCTACTACATTCTGGAAGTTTTTCTCTATAGTTTCGTCGGTTTCAACAGGCTCAACGGCATAGTCTTCCAGAGAGGCAGCGCGCTGCTTTTGTTTGTTGAGCGCTATTATTTCCTTTACCTGGTCTGCATTTATAACATGCCAGTGGGCCATATTATCGGTATAGGCAAACCACATAAGCCCTTTAAAGATGTCTACCTTCTGGCATACGGCATCCCCTTTTTCGGTATATACTTTGGTATCAAGATCCGGTAAATCCTTAAGTGCGTCCAGGTAAGTATCCAGCTCATAGTTAAGGCAGCATTTAAGTTTGCCACACTGTCCTGCCAGTTTTTGCGGGTTAAGCGAAAGCTGCTGGTAACGCGCTGCAGAAGTGTTTACACTCCTGAAATCGGTTAGCCATGTAGAGCAGCAAAGCTCCCTTCCGCAGGAACCGATACCACCCAGCCTTGAAGCCTCCTGGCGAAAGCCCACCTGCTTCATCTCTATCCTGATGTTAAACTCGCGGGCATAATCCTTAATAAGCTGGCGGAAATCTACACGGTCGTTTGCGGTATAATAAAAAGTTGCTTTTGATGCATCTCCCTGAAACTCAATATCAGATATTTTCATTTCAAGATTTAGCTTAATGGCAAGCTCGCGCGCTATAACCTTCATAGGTTCTTCGCGGTTGCGGGCCTCACTCCATATATCAATATCCTTTTGTGTGGCCTTTCGGTATATTTTTAGCACTTCGCCAAAGGGGTCGGCACCTTTTTTCTTCATTTGTACCTTAACCAGTTCCCCGGTAAGGGTAACAATACCTATATCGTGTCCCGGCGAAGCCTCGGTGGCTACAATATCGCCTATACTAAGGGTAAGTTTTTCAGTATTTCGGTAAAAATCTTTTCTTCCGTTCTTAAAGCGTACTTCTACGCAGTTAAAGGTTTCTTCGCCTCCCGGCAGGCTCATGTTAGAGAGCCAGTCAAAAACAGTAAGTTTATTACAACTGTCCGTCCCGCAAGTTCCATTATTTTTACATCCTCTCGGGGTTCCGTCTTTAGACCCCGTAGAACAGTTTGTACATGCCATAGTTTAATTGTGTATATATTGATCGCGGATAATCCGCTACTGATTCTTAAACGTTTTTGAGTGTAAAGATAGTATTTTTAAACTAATATACTTGCGGTGCAAACGGTATGTATATTATTTGATTTTTAGAGCTTTAAATAAAAAAGCCCCGCTAATGGCGGGGCTCTGTATACTATAAAAGGCTTTACTGACCCAGTATTTTATATAATTTGTCTGAAAGGCGTATCCTGAATGGTACGGGAAACGTAATTTTATCGCCTTTTACGGCTGTATCACTTTCTTTTCCGTTTACAAACATGTTTTCGATAACCAGTTCCTGCTGCCCGGTAGTAGGGCCGGCAATCATTACTTTGTCGCCCGTTTTAAGTTCGTGGTTTTCAACGATAAACTGGCCTATAGATGCCTTTGTAAAAAAATGCTCACCTTTGCCTACAAGTACTTTTCTAACCTTTTTAACCGTTTGCGCTTTGGCAAGCGGAGTACTGGTAACGGCTTCTCCTGTTTTCTTGTAGGTAAGTTTTTCCGACTTTCCTTTTTTAAAGATCATGTTACCATTCATAATACCGCGGCGAAGTGCTCTTTGCTCTTCTTCCGGCAGGTGTATAATATCCTGGCAGGTGGTAGAACAACAGTTTTCGCTGGCAGCCTTACATTCGTCACACTGAATAAACAGCAGGTGGCATGCCTCGTTGGCGCAGTTGGTGTGGTTGTCACACGGTTTGCCGCACTGGTGGCATTGTGATACAATATCATCGGTAATGCGCTCTCCCAAACGGTGGTCGAAAACAAAGTTCTTGCCGATAAACTTGCTTTCCAGTCCTTCAGATTTTACCTGACGCGTGTACTCAATAATACCGCCTTCAAGCTGGTACACATTCTTAAAACCTTTGTGCTTAAAGAAGGCGCTGGCTTTCTCACAGCGTATTCCCCCTGTACAGTACATAAGCAGGTTTTTATCCTCTTTATGGTTGGCAAGCTGGTTTTCTATAATAGGAAGCGATTCCCTAAAGGTGTCTACATCGGGCTTAATAGCGCCTACAAAGTGGCCTATCTCGCTCTCGTAGTGGTTACGCATATCTACCACTATGGTATTAGGGTCGTTAAGCATGGAGTTAAACTCGTTTGCTTTAAGGTGCACCCCTTTATTGGTAACATCAAAAGTATCGTCGTTAAGGCCATCGGCAACTATCTTGCTGCGCACTTTAATTGTAAGCTTAAGGAACGACATATCGTCCTGCTCTACCGCCACATTAAGCCTTATGCCTTTCATAAAAGGGTAGGTTTCTATGTGGTCCTTAAACTGATAGAAATTATCAGCAGGTAGCGAAAGCTGGGCGTTAATACCCTCTTTTGCCACATATATCCTTCCTAAAACCTCCAGTGGGTTCCAGGCGCGGAATAAATTGTCTCTAAATTGCTGCGGATCGGTAATGTGCGCGTATGCGTAGAAAGACAGCGTGAGGCGCTGCTTGCCGGATTGTTCTATAAGTTCGGCTCTTTCTTCGGCGCTTAAAGTGTTGAACAGTTGCATGCTATACAAAAATTTAAGTTTCAGAAAGTTATGTAATGTTTCGGCTCTAAATGGAAGAACCGGTGGCAAAGGTAGGGAATTTTAGAAAATGCGCAAATTATGATATAAGCGATTCGATTTCAGCTTTTAATTTTGGTAAATGATTTATGAGAATGGACCAGATAATTTCATCGGAAATACTGTCGTAAGCATGAATTACCTGATTCCTTAAACCAATAATAGCCCTGGCATTAGTAATTTTTTCTTCAAAAGAGGCATCCCGTTTAATAATACGATTTATGGCTTCGCCTAAAATTTCCACGTTCTACCGCTCTTTTAAGCATAAGGTTTTCACGGTATTTAAAGAAGTCTTTTTCGGTAGATTCAAAATAGCTGTCAATTTCTTCTATAGCTAATTTTACATCATATAACCATTTCAATATCCTTTCATCCATAAATCAGTTCCTTGTTTTTGTTAATAGAATTGATAAGGATAGGATTTTTTAAGGTTTGTTCTTCTAGTAGGTCCACTTCTCTTC
>CAMPIZ010000228.1 GCA_946886675.1 uncultured Flavobacterium sp. | reverse complement strand
GTTAATAGGTAATTTGGTTATTTTCTCCTGTAACAATGCAAAGGTACAATTAACTGTTAACATCGCCACGCAGTATCCTGAACTGTTTGCGGGCTTCTACAAAATGGATACTGTCCTGGTGGTTAAAAATTACTTTTTCATACAGCTGCATTGCTTTTTCCGGATTCTCCATTTTCTTATTGTAAATCTCTGCCGAGTAAAACAGGGCTTCATCTACATAAATACCTTCAGCATATTTGTCTATTATCTGTTGGTAATGTTGTAGTGCCAAATCATATTGTTTCTGTCCTTCATAAATCCTTCCTATACGCAGCAGCGTTACATCCTGTATGCTTTGGGTTTTATCGTTTGCCAGAATATCCTTAAATTCTGCAAGGGCTTCTTCTTTTTTGTTCTGATAAAGCTTAAAGTCGGCACGCGCAAATTTTTTAAGTGCAGTCTGTGTACTGTCCTCCACAGTGTTATCTATAATAAGCAGATAGAGTTCGAGCGCATCATTGGCAATAAGCTGTGATGAAGATGATTTAAGCACTTTGAGTTGTTTTTGTGCCCATTCAAAATCGCCCTTAAAGTAACTGGCTTTGGCTACTTTTAAGCTGGCCTCATGTGCTACAGCATCATTTTTTAAATCGTCCTCAATCTGGGCATAATATATTATAGCCTGATTAAATTTCTCATCCAGCAGCAATATGTCGGATAGTTTCATTTTTGTCTCGGCTTTCTGGTAGCGGTTTAGCTGTAGTTCAAGCGCTTTATTAAGGGTTTCGATTCCGGCAGTTGTGTTTTTCAGGTAAAAAGCTTCAAAGTCAGCTTTTATCAATTGCAGTTTTAACGAAGCCGGGCTAATGCCAAACTCCGTTATCAGGTTGTCAATACGCTGTTTTATAGAAGCATAATCTTTTTGCTGTGCTTCCTCTATATCAATTTGAAGCAGGTTGTAGTGTGCCTGTATCTGCAATGCCGGATCCTGGGTGTTTTCCAATATAAAAGAAAAGATCTCACGGGCTGTTTCATTCTCCTTTTCCTCTGCGGCCAGAGCAGCCAGTGTAACAATATTGTTAAACGTATCCGGATCACGCCTGTAAATGGCTTTTTCCTGTATAAAGGCTTTGCCATAATCTTTTTGCTGTACATAAAACCAGCTTAAAAACTGGTTCCAGAAAATATCCTGGTTTTTTTGTGTATTAAGCAAAAGGGATTTGCGAAGGGCCGCATTAAATGTATCCTGGCTTTCCTCGCTCATAAAGCGTGCCAGCTGGTTTTTTACAATAGGCAGGTTTTGCGGATTATTGTAGGAATAGCTTAGCAGCCTGTCGATCATAAGGTCTATATTGCCCAATTGGCCCTGTAGCAGCGCCATCTGATAATCAAAATTCATGCTTTTGTTTATGGAAGATGCCGTTTCATAGGCAGTAAGCGCTTTTTCTACCAATACCTTCTGCTCAAAGGCAGAGGCAACAGCATATACGTTTGAAGGATTATCGACTATGGCGTCCAGTGCCTTTTGGTAATTTTTTTCCGCCAACGCATCATTTTTCTGCAGTTGATAGTTGTATCCCAGCTCTACATACAGCATTGGCTTACGCGTTTTCTCCAGTCTGTCCGTAAGCATTTTTTCCGCTTCCTCATAGCGTTCCAGCTGCTGCAGGCAGGCGGCAATTTTTTGAATAAAAAAAGTATTGTTATGGTGGCGTTCTTCAAGATCCTGATAAATTACCAAAGCTTTTTCAAACTCACCTTTCTCAAAATAATTCTGAGCCAGCTGTTCGTTTTGGGCAAACGCCGTAACCGACCATAAAAAGGTTATAATGGCAAATAGTTTTTTCATATCAAAATTCAATTTCGTTAGGCCACTTCAGGTTTGCTAAGTTAATCAATTCATTTATTTCTATGTCTTCCCAAATAGTTTGAGTTACAGCTTTATCAATATCTTCAAAAAGATTATCTCCTGTGGTAATGCTTTTCTTTCCTGACAGGAAGTTAATACTTGTCTCCTTAATGTTACCAATATTTCTGCTCGATTCCCATAAGTCATAACCTATAAGCACAAACTGGTTGACCTGATAGCGAAACTTAAACGTTTCCCTACATATTCCATAGCTGCCGCAGATCATCCAAGTGCGGAAGTTTATACTAAGCACCCCTTTTGCAATTGTCATTTCATCGGCTTCGGCAATAGGGTCTTCCAGACAGGGAAACTCTATGTCGTTTTGCGAAGGGATAAAAGTTTTATTTAGCGTATTTAGCGTATAGCCATTTTTGACTTTAAACAAGATAAGGAGGTAACGGGGATTTAAATTTAAAATCTGCTGTGCATCTTTTTCGTTTTCAATAAAATTATCAGGATCAGTGTTCTCGATAACTATTACAACATCTTCGGTTTTGTCATTATTTAGGTCACCGGAAGCAGAGGAGATAATTTTCCATCCTTGCGGTACAAAATTATCGGTAGTTGTTCCTTTTTGAGGTATAACAAAATCGGCACTTTGAGCAAATGCTATGACAGATGCCAGAAGAAAAGTAAGGGCAAATAGTTTTTTCATAGTACTAACCCGGTTGTTTTATTATAAAAAACGCGGATAATACCTGGTTTAGCATTATCCGCGTTTTGGTATAGTAACAAATTTACTAATTTATTATATCAAAACCTGTATACGGGCGTAAAACTTCCGGTATCACAATACCTTCCGGAGTCTGGTAGTTTTCCAGTATACCGGCCAGTACCCTTGGTAATGCCAGTGAGCTTCCGTTAAGGGTGTGCGCAAGTTGGTTTTTTCCGTTCTTGTCACGAAAACGAAGTTTTAGCCTGTTAGCCTGGAAGGCCTCAAAGTTAGATACAGAGCTTATTTCCAGCCAGCGGTCCTGTGCTGTGGAAAATACTTCAAAGTCATAAGTAAGTGCAGAGGTAAAACCCATATCGCCGCCACAAAGTCGAAGTACCCTGTAAGGCAGTTTAAGTTCTTTTAAAAGTTCTTTTACATGTTCAACCATGCCGTCTAATGCCGCGTAGGAGTTATCAGGGTGCTCTATACGCACTATCTCTACTTTATCAAACTGGTGCAGCCTGTTAAGTCCGCGTACGTGTGCTCCATAAGACCCTGCTTCTCTCCTAAAGCAAGGAGTATAACCGGTACATAGTACAGGAAGCTCGTTTTCCTGAAGGATAATATCCCTGAACATATTTGTTACCGGAACTTCAGCAGTTGGTATAAGATAAAGGTCATCTGCACCTATATGGTACATTTGCCCTTCCTTGTCCGGAAGCTGCCCGGTTCCGTAACCTGAAGCTTCATTTACAAGATGCGGTACCTGGTATTCCTTATAGCCGGCGTCGGTATTTTTATCAAGAAAATAGCTTATGAGCGCGCGTTGCAGCCTTGCTCCTTTACCTTTATAAACAGGGAATCCGGCACCGGTTACCTTTACGCCAAGTTCAAAATCTATAATATCATATTTCTTGGCAAGCTCCCAGTGTGGTAATGCACCCTCAAAAAGCGTAGGTATATCACCCTCGCGAAAAACCTCTTCATTATCATCTGCAGTTTTTCCGGCAGGTACAATGTCAGCAGGTGTATTAGGCAGCTTATATAATGCCTGTATAAGCTCTTCAGAAACGGCGTTAAGCACCTCGCCAAGCTCTTTACTTTTTTCCTTAAACTGTGCAGTTTTTTCTTTAAGCAGCATGGCTTTTGCTTTTTCGCCTGCTTTCATTAGTTCGCCAATGTCTTTAGACAGTTTGTTAGATTCCGATAAAACAGTGTCAAGCTCCACTTGTGTAGATCTGCGTTTTTCATCAAGGGCAATTACATCATCCACCATTTGTACGGCGTCTATATTCCTTTTGCCCAAAGCCTCAATTACTTTTTCTCTGTTTTCTCGTATATATACTGTCTGTAACATGGGATATGGTTTTTATAAAGTGAGCAAATTTAATGATTTGTTTTAATTAATGCCCAAGGCGCAACAAAGTTTAAAAGTTTGTTTTCGAATAATTAATAG
>CAMPIZ010000227.1 GCA_946886675.1 uncultured Flavobacterium sp. | reverse complement strand
CCTTTTGAAATTGTATCTGGTAATTCATTTTTATCTTCATCCTTATAAGGAAAATATTGCTTAAGGCGTTCTCCGGCTCTTAGTATCCCTTCAACCAAACCTTCTTTAAATTTTTTCTCTTTAAAATGCGAAATGACAATATCTTTAGTACAATCCCAAAAATCATCTTCCACAACTTTATCAATACCTTCATCCCCTATTATTGCAAAAGCGTGATCATTAACTCCTACATAGAATAAAACACCGTTTCGGGCTACAGTTGCATCCATTTCTAATTGATGAAAAACCTCCTGAGCTCTTTCGAGTGGAGGTTTTTCTGAATGATTTTCTATATGTACCCTAATTTCGCCGGAAGTGTTTTTTTCAGCTTCTTTAATAGCACTAATTATGTCGTGCTCATCTGCTGCATTTAAAAAATCTTCTGTTTTAGACATATATTTATTTTATATCAAAATTAACTTCTGTTGGTTTATCAGCACCTTCCACTGATTTAAAGTATGGCTTTTCTTTATATTCGCTTAAGAGCATAGAATTAGGAAATCTTAAAACATAATTATTGTAAGATTCCACACTTTCATTATATCTTGTCCGGGCTGTTTGTATTGTATTTTCTGTAGAAGCAAGCTCGTCCTGTAGTTTAAGGAAGTTTTGATTTGCCTTAAGTTCAGGATAACGCTCAACACTAACCAATAGCCTGGATAATGCTCCGGAAACACTGTTTTGTGCCTGTTGGAATTGTGCCAATTGCTCTGGGGTTATATTAGCAGGATCTATTGAAACGGCAGTTGCTTTTGCACGGGCTTCAATAACATCAGTTAGCGTACCTCTTTCAAAATTTGCAGCGCCTTCTACTGTTTTAACAAGGTTCCCGATAAGATCATTTCTTCGCTGATAAGAGGTTTCTACATCACCCCATGTTCTTTCAACTGCTTGTTTTTGAGCTATGGCACCATTTTTTATACCTACAACCCAAAAAAATATGCCTCCTACTATAACTATTATTACAATTAGCGGAATTAACCATTTTCTCATTTTGTGTTTGTTTTAAAGTTCGTTTTTAATGTTTATTAATGTGGTTTTAACAGCTTCTAATTTACGAATTATTTCAAATTTATCGAGTGTTTTTTTCTGTCCTTCTTTAAGATGTGTTTTTGCTCCCTCAAGGGTAAAACCTCTTTCTTTTACCAAATGGTATATAAGCTGAAGGTTCTTAACATCCTCAGGAGTAAACATCCTGTTTCCTTTAGCGTTCTTTTTCGGTTTAAGGATATCAAACTCCTTATCCCAAAAACGGATAAGCGAAGTGTTTACATTGAAAGCTTCGGCGAGTTCGCCAATGCTGTAGTATCTTTTTTCAGGCAGGTCTAGGTGCATTAGTCAAGCGATTGGTTTTCCTGATTAGCTAATTTAGAAATTAAAATGTATTCTTTTGCAGAAATGTTTCCATAATAGAAATTGATAGGGTTAATGGCCTGTCCGTTTTTATGTACTTCATAGTGCAGGTGCGGCGCTTCCGATCTTCCTGTGCTGCCCACAAAACCTATAACATCTCCTCTTTTAACCTTCTGCCCTACTTTTACGTTGTATTTGCTAAGGTGTGCATATAGGGTTTCATACCCAAATCCGTGTTTTACCACTATATGGTTACCATAACCGCTTGCCCTGTTGTCTGCACGTTGTACTACACCGTCACCTGTAGCATATATAGCCGTCCCTGTTCTTGCAGAGAAATCCATCCCGGCATGAAATTTCCTGATTTTGGTAAAGGGATCACTTCTATATCCAAAGCCTGAGGCCATGTGGCGCAAGTCTTCATTCTTAACCGGCTGTATGGCCGGAATGGCAGAAAGCAGTTTTTCCTTATCTTTCGCCAGTTTAGCAATTTCATCCAGCGATTTAGATTGTACTACCAGTTCTTTGGATATAATATCCAGCTTTTGAGTTGTGTTTATTACAAGCTCCGAATTATTAAAGCCTTCCAGTTCTTTATACCTGTTTACCCCTCCAAAACCAGCCTTACGCTGTTCGTCCGGTATGGGAGACGCATTAAAGTAAGCCCTGTATAGGTTATCATCACGTTCTTCCAGAGCAGCAAGCACCTCAGCAGCAAGGTCCATACGCTTACTAAGAATTTCATAGTTAATCTTTAGGTTCTCAATTTCACGTGCCTGCAGCTTATCTTTAGGCGTTTCAAAAAAAGGTGTATTTAAAAGTACTACAAAGCACAAAAAGCCAAAAAGTGCCGCCGCTGCTATAAAAAGTAAACCTACGCCCAGCTTTTTACCTTTCTTCGGCCTTATTTTCCGGTATGCTAAGTTTTCTGCGTCGTAATAATATTTTACCTTCGCCATGTTCTAATTTATTCTATTTTTGCACCTTACATAAAGGGCTGTAAAATCAGGATTTTTGATAAACGAACAAATTTAGCAATTGTTGCGGTTTTGCGGTTGTTTTTTTAAACTAACTGCCCTTTTTTATTGATTTACGAATACATAAATTTTTCATACAGCATGAAATCTCAGGATATCAGGAAGCAATTTTTAGATTTTTTTAAAGAAAGAGAGCATTTAATTGTTCCTTCGGCACCTATTGTTACCAAAGACGACCCTACCCTTATGTTCAACAACTCGGGTATGGCACAGTTCAAGGAATTCTTTTTAGGCAATGGTACGCCAAACAGCAAAAGAATAGCTGATACACAAAAATGCCTACGCGTTTCAGGCAAGCATAACGATCTTGAGGAAGTAGGTATCGATACTTACCACCATACAATGTTCGAGATGCTGGGCAACTGGAGTTTTGGCGATTATTTTAAAAAAGAAGCAATACACTGGGCCTGGGAACTGCTTACTGAAGTTTACAAAATAGACAAGGATATTCTTTATGTTACCGTATTTGAAGGTAACACAGAAGATAATCTGTCTATGGACCAAGAGGCTTATGATATTTGGAAAGGACTTATATCAGAAGACCGTATCCTGATGGGAAGTAAAAAAGACAACTTTTGGGAAATGGGCGACCAGGGTCCGTGCGGGCCTTGCAGTGAGATTCATGTTGACATTCGCTCTGTGGAGGAAAAATCGCAAAAGCCCGGTAAAGAACTTGTAAATGCAGACCATCCGCAGGTTGTAGAAATATGGAATAACGTATTTATGGAGTTTAACCGTAAAGCAGACGGTTCGCTTGAAAAACTTCCGGCACAGCATGTTGATACCGGGATGGGCTTTGAACGCCTTTGCATGGTATTGCAGGGTGTACAGTCTAACTATGATACCGATGTTTTTACTCCGCTTATCAACAGGATAGAAAGCCTTACAGGCAAAAAATATACTATAAAAGCATCTAACGAAGATGATGAAAAGCTTAACATTGCCATTCGTGTAATTGCTGATCACGTAAGGGCTGTTGCTTTTGCCATTGCCGATGGACAGCTGCCGTCTAACAACGGTGCAGGGTATGTGATCAGAAGGATTTTAAGAAGGGCTATACGTTACGGGTTCACATTCCTTGATAAAAAAGAGCCATTTATTTTTGAATTGGTTGATACTTTAAGCAACCAGATGGGTGAGTTTTTCCCTGAAATCAAAAATCAGAAAACACTTGTTCAGAATGTTATCCGTGAGGAAGAAACTTCTTTTCTTAGAACGCTGGACCAGGGACTACAGTTACTCGAGAACGTAATTACAGGTACCGAAGGCAAAACCGTTTCAGGACAAAAAGCATTTGAGCTTTATGACACTTTTGGATTCCCCATCGACCTAACAGCGCTTATCCTAAGAGAAAAGGGTTACAATCTGGATGAAGCGGGGTTTGAAACAGCAATGCAGGAACAAAAAGCGCGCTCAAGGGCTGCATCGGAAGTTTCTACAGCCGACTGGACTATACTAACACAAGGCAATACAGAGACATTTGTAGGTTATGATCAGCTGGAAAACGAGGTAAAGATTACACGTTACCGTAAAGTAGAGTCCAAAAAAGAAGGAACAGTTTACCAGATAGTTCTGGATAATACTCCTTTTTATCCGGAAGGAG
>CAMPIZ010000226.1 GCA_946886675.1 uncultured Flavobacterium sp. | reverse complement strand
ACAGGAAATGAAAGATTCCAATCCTCATTATGCGGAGTTTAAAGCATTTAAAGAAGGAAAAGTTTATTCCTTCAGTACTAAAAAGGGTACAACAGGAGGCCTTCTTTATTATGAGCTTGCCCCAAACAGGCCTGACCTGGTACTTAAGGATATGATAAAAATATTTCATCCGGAATTACTCCCCCAGTATGAGCTGTATTTTTTTGAACAGTTAAAATAAAAGTATTGCATTACACTAATAAATATACACTCTTATTTATATTGCTGGGTTTAGCACTTGCAGCCTTATTCCTTATAAACATAAGCCTGGGGTCTGTAAATATCCCTATTAAGGAAGTAATGTACAGCCTTACTGGTAACGAAGCCTCAAAAGAAACATGGGAATATATAATATTAAATTACAGGCTGCCCAAAGCCATTACTGCAGTTATAGTGGGAGCAGCCCTTTCTATAGGAGGCCTGCTCATGCAAACGCTTTTTAGAAACTCGCTTGCAGGCCCCGATGTACTGGGACTTAGCGCAGGGGCCAGCCTTATGGTAGCTATTGTAATTTTAGGCACCGGTATTGTAACTACCGTAAGTACATTTTTTACATCGGCATACGGGTTGGTACTGGCATCTATACTGGGAAGCTTTATGGTGTTGCTTGCTGTACTGGCCGTAGCACAAAAACTTAAAGACACGATGGCAATACTTATTGTAGGGTTAATGTTTGGCAGCTTTGCCGGGGCTATAGTTGGTGTGCTTACCTATTTCAGTACTGCAGAACAGCTTCAGAAATATACTTTTTGGGCACTGGGAAGCCTGGGTAACCTTTCATGGGAAAATATAATGATACTGGCCTTAGCAGCCCTAACAGGCCTTTTTACGGCAATCGCCTGTATAAAACCGCTTAACGCCATGCTTTTGGGTGAACGCTACGCCCGAAGCTTAGGTATAAATTTTACAAAAACAAGGTTTATAATAATACTGGCCACAAGTATACTTACCGGCTGTGTTACCGCTTTTGCCGGGCCCATAGCTTTTATTGGCCTTGCTGTACCGCATATTGCCAAACTGCTTTTTAAAACCAGCAGTCACATGGTTTTGTTTTGGGCTACGCTTTTAACCGGAGGTTTGATAATGCTTATTTGCGATACTGTTACACAGTTGCCGGGTAACGGCTACATTCTTCCTATAAATGCCATAACATCTATTATAGGAGCGCCTATAGTAATATGGCTGCTCTTCAGAAAAAAGAAAGGAGTATTCAGTTAACAAAATACTATGGAAACAGTACTGCATACTACAGACTTAAAGATTGGCTATCCCGGTAAAAATCAGGATAAAGTAATAGCCGATAATATTAACCTGAATCTTAAAAAAGGAACATTAACGGCATTAATAGGTGCAAACGGTATAGGAAAATCTACACTTATACGTACGCTTACGGGTATACAAAAACCCCTTGGCGGATCTGTATCATTAAATGGCAAACTCCTGGAATCCTATACTGCAAAAGAACTTGCCCAAAACCAGAGTATAGTTTTAACCGAAAGCCTGCCCCCTAGTAATCTTAGTGTTTTTGAACTTGTGGCTTTAGGCAGGCAGCCATATACCAATTGGCTGGGCAGCTTGTCTGAAGAAGATCTGATACAGGTTACCAAAGCTTTACAACTCACACAAACCGACCTTCTTGCAGAAAAAAAGCACCATGAAATAAGCGATGGACAACTACAAAAAGTGCTTATAGCAAGGGCTTTAGCACAAGATACTCCTCTAATTGTTCTGGATGAGCCCACAACACACCTTGACCTTTTGCATAAAGTAAGCCTGCTGAAACTACTTAAAAAACTTTCTGAAGAAACCGGAAAATGCATCTTCTACTCCACACACGATCTTGACCTTGCATTACAGTTAAGTACTGAGATTGTTGTAATGACTCAGGATAAGCTTATACAGGATACTCCTTCAAACCTGATTGCCAATAAAATTTTTGACCAGCTCTTTGATGATGAAGCTATTTTTTTTGATGCCGAAAAAGGAAGATTTGTTGTAAGATAATTACGATAACCTTTAACAAAAGCTAAACAGTTCTCTTTTTTGAATTGATTAAATTTACATATAACTCAAAAAAGAAAAATTATGGCTAACCAATTTACAGTAAGCTACCCGGGAGATAAAACCCAACTGCTTAACAAGATAAGAAATACCGTAGGCGATAAAGGCTCGCTTGCAGGAGACGACCAGCATGGCAATTTTGAAGGCAGCACTCCGCTTGGCAAATTTGCAGGCTCCTACTCTATAGATGGAGATGATATTACCATTACCATAGACAAAAAACCATTATTGGTTTCTAACAGCCGCATACAGGAGGAGTTTGAAAAAGCCCTTAAAAAAGCCTGATATGCATAGGCTTTTAGGTATATTATTCTTTGTATCGGGCACTTGTTTTGCACAGGCACCTCAGCTTGAACTGCATTCATATGGGTTTGATCCTGTAGAGGTAGCCATTCCAGCTACACCTGTGGAAAAGCTGTTGGAAGTATCAAAAGGCTGGGCTTTGGAGTATAACCGTGAAGAGCGTGGCGCAGACATTACCAATGTAACGACAAACTCAATGGACATTACAGCTTATAAACGTAATGCCTTTTATTACCGCAACCGCGGCTTTACCCAAGATCACAGTATTACTTATACAATGCACCTTACATTTACTCCTAACAGCTATACATTGACTTTTAAAGTAAATGACATCTATGTAGATGGTGACTCATTAATTGAATATAAACTGCCGGATTACTTTACTTCATCAGGCAGTTTAAAGGAAGGCTATACATCACTTGACGAATCATTAGAAGCCACAGTAAATAAGATAATTGAATCGCATTATAATTTTATAATCAGTTACAGGTAAAAATTTATTAACCAAAAACTTTATGCTATGAAACCCGGAGGAACAGACGACCCAAAAGATCTTGGTTCAAAAAAAATGAACAATCAGGAGAAGATGAGTGACAGAAATGAAGGATTTAGCGGTGAGAACCTGCCTAAGAATTACAATCCTGCAGCTGATAAACTTAAGCCTGAAGTGGAAAAGGATGAAGAAGGAAATATGGAAGTGCAGCAAAGGGCACGCGACGTAGACGAAAAAAAAGCGCCCCCTGTAGACAGCCTGAGTGATGATACGCTGGAGGATGATGGCACATTGGTAAGTAAAAGCCGTGGCACATCCAATGATGCTGAGGATATGAAAACCACTGAAAACCGCGATTTTAATAATGATATTGAAGAAGACAGATATCCGCCATCACACCCGGAAAATAAGCGGGATAGAGGTAATTTAGACTATTAAAAAAGGCAGGATATCAATCCTGCCTTTTTATATTAGTCAGTTTCCTTTACAAACTGTATGTTAGTGTGCATTTGTATGTCCTCCCCTAATATAAGTCCACCTGCTTCGGTAACATCATTAGCATGAATATTAAAATCATTGCGGTCAATAACTCCGTTTATTTCAAATCCTGCCCTCATATTTCCAAAGCCGTCTTTGGCTTCACCTCCAAATAGTACTTCTAGGGTAATTGCTTTTGTAACATCCTTTACGGTCAGAGTTCCGTTTAAATTATATTTATCGCCGTCAACATGTACAAAAGAGCTTGATATAAATTTCATTTCCGGATAGTAATCTGCATTAAAAAAATCAGCTGATTTTAAATGCTCATCCCTTTCACTGTTGTTAGTATCTACACTATAAACATCAACTGTAAGCTTAATTTCGGCATCAGTAAAATCGTCTTTTGAGGCATACATAGTGCCTGAAAAAGCCCTGAAATGTCCGGTAACATTTGCTATCAGCAAATGCCGTATTTTAAATGTAATATCAGAATGGGCTAAATCCAGTATCCATTTTTTTCGTTGCATAATATTGAGTGTTAGTGTTTTTGGGTTTCTTTTTACAAGTATTAACCTATAATAGCTATACTAATTTACTAACTCTTATTCCTACTCTAACAACTATTTAAGTGAATTGTTTGTTAAACTTTCCTTTATAA
>CAMPIZ010000225.1 GCA_946886675.1 uncultured Flavobacterium sp. | reverse complement strand
ATCTTAACAGGCTGAAATTGTTTTGTTACGCCTATCATTACAGAATTTAAAGCATAAGGGCTGTTAGAAATATCGCTGTAGTAGCCATTTGCAAAAGCTGTAAAATCGCTGCTTATTTTATATTCTGCGCGTCCCGTAAATTGTATGGTGCGGTCTATAATACTGTTTGATGAATACATGAATCCGCTATAGCAGCTTAATTTGTTTTTAAGCAAGTTAAACTGTAAGGAAGGCATAACAGTAATATTGTAAAAAGTTTCCCCGTTAGTATTCATCTGACTGTTAGCAACTATTTCCCCAAGGTTAAAATTGTTATATTGGTAAGTGGCCATCAGTCCAAAAATCCTCCAGCTATAGTTAAGGCTGCCTTTAAAATGGAAGTTGTTTTCCCCCTCATAGGCATCCGATTTAAACGAACCCGCTTCAGCCAGAAAACTTACAATAGTATTACCATGTGAATATGTTGTGCCTATTGATAACCTGGCCGCATTCATAGACAAATCCTGAATGCCTTCCCCAAATATGTTTTCTGTTCGTGTTTCATTATATATATTGGGAGAGGCCGAAAGTACAAATTTTCCGTACCTGCGCGATGCCCCAATACTGTAACGTTCGGTTGAGAACTGGTTAGCAAAATAATTTTGGGCTATAAGCTGCTTCGGTTCTACGGAAAGATAGTTGTATAACAGCCACAAATTATATTGACTCAAAGAAATATTCACCCTTTCATTAAGGCTTATTACACCACGTTTTACTCCCGCAAAATAGGCAGTGCTTAAAAAGTTTGAGCTGCTGTAAAAAATATTTTTTATTTTCCCCGATGCATTAACTTCTGCTGCTCCCCCTGTTTTATCAGTACCTTCTGCACCACTGGCAGCATGGCTTATACTTCCACCTGTTTTCAAATTAAGCCCCTGCTTTTTTAATATCGTGAATCGCGAAGTGGCGAGGTAGCTTTGTATATTATAAAAGTTATCATTATCATATATCACAGAGGCCTCATGACCGTTTTGATCCAATCCTCCTTTATGATAATATCCTGCCCAGGCTGCGTTACCGGAAGAAATATTTGAATAATCAAAAAGGTTAAATGATTTATCTAAAGCCCCTGCTTCAAATTTACTGTTGTTTTTAGTAGTGTAATATGCTTCTATACCCCGTCCAACAAGGTTTAGATCTCCAAACTTAGAAAGGCTGCCCGCAAGCGCACCCCAGTTTTTTGCTTTATAGGCCAGCCAGGTATTTCTTAAAAAAATTTCTTCTGAGTTATCCCACCAGTTTGCATCTACATTTGCCAAAACTTTACTTCCGTTAATCTCAGCTTCTGCATTTGCATATATGTAATATGAATTTATATCATTACTGTTTCGCTGTGTACTGGCTGTTATCTGATTCGTTTGCCTGAAACTCTGAAGATAATCCGGGGTAAACTGAGCGCTGTATCTTCTGTTCTGTTTTATAGAACTGGCTTTTATATTGGCTATGCCAATAATATCGCCGTTATCATATAAGGCAGTAACAACAATATTAAAGTCTTCCTGGTTAAGTATGTTTTTTGTAACAAGTTTTTGTACGTGCACTATTGTGTCGGCAAAGGGCTTTACATTTATCGTTTCTGTTTCCATCACTCCCGGAGAAATAAAATCAGGATAGCGTGCTACAAGATTAATCTTTTGTTCGGTATTGCCTTCATTTAATATATGTAGGGGTATGGTAAGGCTGTCGCCTATGTTTTCGTAGACCAGATTAATTTCCGACGCAAACATTTTTACTAGTTTTCGTTCATTAATTGTTATGGGTAAATCTATTGTTTTCTGATTTCCGTCCGGCAAAGAAAATACAGCTTCAATAATGGCCTGATTACCTGCCTGAGCAGAAGATGCCACTATTATTTTTACAGGAAGAAAAACACTGTCTTTTACAGCAATACTTAACTGTTTTGGTTTTCGTTGTACCAAATAGAGGTCTTCGTGGCTGCTGTGCGTTTCAAACGTACCTCTTAATTCAGAGTCTGAGGTATTTATAATTTTTACTGAAGCATCTATTATGCCTGCATTATTTTGCGAAACATCGCGTTTTACAAAATCCATTGTAAAATCGTTCCTGTCCTGGGCTTGAGTAATAAACCATGAAAGCAGGAAAAAGTAAGGTAAGATTTTATGGCAGCGATTAACTCGCATCAGCATTATTAATTTGGTATTATAACAAAGTACACATAGGTAGTGTATGTACCGGGTACTGCTGTTAATTCAAGGGCATTGGGGGGGATGAAAAATTTCAGGTTAAAATTTATGTATTCTACATATTGCGACCTTACAGCTATAATCTGATCTGTTGAAGACAGGCTGATAGGTGAATTAATTGTCAGTCCGGGATAGCTTTGGTTAGTAGTTAATTCTACATGAAGCGCAGAAACCGGAATTGTGGATGAGGTGGTTGATGATGTCATTTCGTTACCCGAAGCTTTTACAGATAACTGATAATTGCTGGGAGAAGTAACTTTCAGCCCGTTATTAACCTGCACAGATACGCCATTTGTATAACTTTCCACACTGTTAAACTGCAGGTTAAACATGTTGGCCCCATTTTGTAACGCGACACTTTGTGTACCCTGGTTTCCCGCATAATTAAGCTGGAATCTTGCACTGTTGCCACTGGTAGATTCTGTTCTTGTAGCTATCAGCTGTTCATTGCCTCCTGTTATCCGATATAGTTTATACTCGTATGCAGAATAGTAAGTCCCGTTTGGACTTGTAAGCAGGTGGTTTCCACCCTGAGTGATTAAATTAAAACGGAAAACCCTGTTAACGCTACCTGTAAGGGGAACGGTACTGTGAATGAGAGTTACTTCGTTAAACTTGCTTAATTGTACTGCCTGGGATGAAACATTTACCAGTGTGCCATTTGATGAATAATTATCCTGGCCGTTAAACTGAAGATATGTATGTTGTGCGCCTACAGAATAAGAGCTATATGTATAATCCTGTAAGAGCCTTACGGTAAGTTTCCATTCATTTACATTATTAGCGCCGTTGTAGCGCTGTATATTAACAGTAGATTGATTATTTTCAGTTTTACCGTTAATCATTTCACTGTATGTTGAGAAAACGGACTGGCCTCCAGACCACGAATTGAGGGTGTACTGTGCAAAAGCTGCCGAATATGACAGCAATATTAATAAAAGAGCTATGTAAGCCTTTTTTATCATAAACTGAATTCTATTTCGGCGATTTTAATAACATCTTTTTCGCCATAGGTTAATATTGCAGAAGCAGTATAATCGCCCTTTTTTAAATCGGAAGGCAAAGCCTGCTTTAAAGCCCTTACATTACCGGGTAATGTATAAAACTCAGCTTCTTTCAATGTTGTTTTTTTTCCTGTACTGTTATTAAAGAGTTCCCATTTTACAGTACCATCTGCCCAGGTTTTGCCCAGGTTTTCAATTTTAAGTTCAAGGAATTTATTATTATCGCTGTCTGCATAGCTGGTAAAGTCTACAAATTCAATTTCAGGTTCGGCTTCCTTAATAAAACTGTGATAAATTTTTACCCCCATTCGTACAGTAACCTGTATAGAAGCGCCGCCTTGGTCTGTTGTTTTACCGGGATTTAATTGTGTAAAGAAAATCATTCCGGTATGTACAGGTTCGGTTTTATCTGTATCCTGAGGCACCTTCATTAATATTTGTATCTCTTTGGTTTCCCCTGGCTTTAAGATAATAAATGATGACGGCAGTACCTGCACCCAGTTTACACAGGAAGTTGGTAGGGTACCTGCCTGAAGTATTTTATTATTTCCTGAGATTTCATATTCCCAATCACTAAAAGATACCCCTATTTCCAGTTCTTTATCAGTAGGGTTGGCAATACTCACTGTTTGTGTACCCGAAGCCCCTGAGCCAAGCTGGTAATATACCCTGCCGGGTGACACAGATATACCTGCCTGAGAATACATACAAAATGTTACAACAGAGAAAAGAAATGTAAAAATGAGTTTTTTCATGGGTGTATCCTGATTATATCTATAAAGATAAACTTTTTATTATTGGGGTATTATACTATATAC
>CAMPIZ010000224.1 GCA_946886675.1 uncultured Flavobacterium sp. | reverse complement strand
GAAGAATACCGTAAAGGTTTTATGAGCAATGCCATAGAGAATTATTTTAATAATAAAAATAAAAAGGAGCTCATTGGCGAATTCCTTAAAATGGTAGAGATAGAAAACTCTAAACGTAAAAAACTTACCGTTAAAGAAAAGAAGGCCAAAGAAACTGTACAGAAGCAAGTTGTTGCAGAAGTAAAAGAAAAGGTTGAAGAAATAAGAAAAGAAAAAAAGGAAAAAAAGCTCAAAGAAAAGCCTGCTGAAAAACCAAAAGCTTTATTAAAAGTTGGTGACCGTGTAAGGATGATAGATGGTAAGGCTGTAGGTTCAATTGATAATATTGAAAAGAGTACAGCTACAGTAAATTACGGTATCTTTACTTCTAAAGTAAGCATTGATTCTCTTGAGCTGGTTGAGGCTAAAAAGAAATAATTATGGAAAATTTACCAAAAGATAAAAAAATAATACTGTTTGATGGTGTTTGCAACTTATGTGACTCTACCGTACAGTTTATTATTAAGCATGATAAAAAGGATATTTTCCGTTTTGTTGCCTTACAGTCAGAATTAGGGCAGCAAATAGTAAAGCATATAGGCGTGGATACTTCTAAAACCGACTCAATACTTTTATATGAACCTGGTGTTGCTTACTATTACAAGGCCGAGGCAGCCATTAAGATTGCTGCAGAACTGGGAGGGATTTATTCTTTAATGCAGGGATTCTCTGTATTACCAAAATCTTTTTCTAATTCTGTTTACGATTATGTAGCCCGAAACCGTTATAAATGGTATGGTAAAAAAGAGGAATGTATGATACCTACACCGGAAATGAAAGCAAAATTTTTATAAAGAAAAAGCCCTGTAATTATTACAGGGCTTTTTGAATATAGTAATTATATTGTTCTAAACATGTAATGCCCTGTTATCGGTAGCTGCAAGGGCAGCTTCTTTAACAGCCTCAGCATATGTAGGGTGTGCATGAGACATTCTTGAAATATCTTCTGCAGACGCCCTGAACTCCATAGCTGTTACAGCTTCTGCTATAAGATCGGCTACACGGGCGCCTATCATGTGTACTCCAAGTACTTCATCTGTTTTAGCGTCGGCAAGAATTTTTACAAATCCATCAGTATCCATACTGGCACGAGAACGGCCTAAAGCTTTATAAGGGAAACTTCCCGATTTATATTCTACACCGGCTTCTTTAAGCTGCTCTTCAGTTTTACCTACAGCAGCAACTTCAGGCCATGTATAAACAACACCAGGAATAAGATTATAATCCATGTGAGGCTTTTGTCCCGCAAGGGTTTCGGCAACAAATACACCTTCTTCTTCCGCTTTGTGAGCAAGCATAGCTCCGCGTACTACATCACCTATGGCGTATATGTTAGAAACATTTGTTTGTAAATGTTCGTTAACTTCTATCTGTCCTTTTTCAGAAACCTTAATACCTGCTTTATCAGCATTTAACCCGTCTGTAAAAGGACGGCGGCCTACAGATACTAATGAATAATCCCCATCAAGAGTAATCGTTTCTCCTTTAGCATTTTCTGCCTGAACCTGTATTCCTTCTCCATTTCTTTCAACAGACTTTACTTTATGGGATGTGTAGAATTTCATTCCCTGCTTTTTAAGCACCTTTGTAAGCTCTTTAGATAAGCCTGCATCCATTCCCGGAATTATCCTGTCAAGATACTCCACTACAGATACCTGAGCGCCCAGTCGAAGATAAACCTGGCCAAGCTCAAGCCCTATAACACCTCCGCCAATCACTATCATGTGCTTTGGTATTTCTTTAAGCTTAAGAGCCTCTGTAGAAGTTATTATTTTTTCTTTATCAATTTTTATAAATGGCAGTGAAGATGGTTTAGAACCTGTAGCAATAATTGTGTTTTTTGCTTCAATAGTTTCTTCAGCACCGTCGTGTTTAGTTACTTTAATATGAGTAGCATCTTCAAACGAACCAACACCTTCAAAAACAGTTATCTTGTTTTTGTCCATAAGATATTTAATCCCGCTCACATTTTGGTCTACAACACCCTGCTTACGGGCAATCATCTGCTCAAAATTTACTTTTATCCCTTCCGGAATATCAATACCATGCTCTTTAAAATGAGAAATTGCATCGTGGTAATGGTGAGATGAGTCAAGAAGCGCTTTTGAAGGAATACACCCTACGTTAAGGCAGGTTCCTCCAAGAGTAGGATATTTTTCTATGATTGCGGTGTTAAAACCTAATTGTGCACAACGGATTGCGGCTACATATCCGCCCGGTCCAGTGCATATAACGACTTCGTAAAATGTACTCATATTATAACTTTTTTGTGTTTTAATTTTTGTTAGGCAAATTTAGTCAATATCATTTACATGATACCAAATAAAAAAGAGGAATTTGTATCACATTATTATTAATAAGCCTACAGCTTATTAAATTTTAAAGTGGTTTAACAAAACAGCGTTATAAGGTTATTATATTGGTATTTTTTACTTCACTTATCATAAAAGTACTATGTGTACTGCCTATGTGCTGCAATGTGGTAAGTTTTGTAACCATAAACTCCCTGTATTCATCCATATCGGCTACATATATTTTAAGTATATAGTCATAATCTCCGCTCACATGGTAGCATTCCATTACTTCGGTAAGGCGCTTTACTTCCTGTTCAAATCGTGTCAGGTATTCTTTTGTATGCTGAATAAGCTTCAGATGGCAAAAAACAACAAAGCCTTTATTTACCTTTTTCTGGTTAAGTACCGCTACATATTTATCTATAGTCCCTTCCCTTTCAAGCTTTTTTATACGCTCATAAATGGCTGTTACAGATAGTTTTAACTTTGCGGATAATTGCTTAGTAGTTTGTGAGCTGTCTTCCTGTAGCAGCATTAAAATTTTTTTATCTATGGCATCAAAATTCATATCCTGAAAATTTTTCTATGATGTAAGATTTTAAATTTATCTAACAGAATAAAAATCTATATTATTTAGTAAATATAGAATAATAAACTATTAATAAGACATAAAGTTGTTTTTTTGTTTGCAAATCATTCTATTTGGCATAATTAATAACTCCGAAAAACACATACATATGAAATTCAATCCGGCAGACAATATACAGGATCTACAGTATTTTGGGGAATTTGGCGGCGTTAACCCATCAATCTCAGATTCATCAACTTATACGTTCCTTTCGGCAAAAACAATGTTTGACACTTTTGAAGGTAATGCTGAAGGCTGCTACCTTTATTCGCGACATTCATCGCCAAGTAATCTTTATCTTGGACAGGCGCTTGCCGCTATGGAAGGTACCGAAACTGCAAATGTAGCAGCATCAGGAATGGGAGCTATTACACCAGTATTACTACAACTTTGCGGTGCAGGAGATCATATAGTGTCAAGCCGTACAATATATGGCGGTACTTATGCATTTATGAAAAACTTTTTGCCTAAACTAAACATCAATACAGCTTTTGTAGATATTACAAAACTTGATGTGGTTGAAGCTGCTATAACACCTAATACCAAAGTTTTATACTGCGAAACGGTAAGTAATCCGCTCCTTGAGGTTGCTGATATTGAAAGCCTTGCCAAGATTGCCAAAAAGCATAATCTTAAACTGGTTGTAGATAATACCTTCTCCCCTCTTTCTGTTTCACCGGCAAAATTAGGTGCGGATGTTGTAATACACAGCCTTACAAAGTTTATAAACGGAAGCAGTGATACTGTAGGTGGCGTAACTTGTGGTACACAGGAGTTTATTGACTCACTTCGTAATGTTAACGATGGTGCAAGTATGCTGTTAGGCCCAACAATGGATAGCCTTAGAGCTGCCAGTGTACTTAAAAACCTAAGGACACTACATATAAGAATGAAGCAGCACAGCCATAATGCAATGTATTTAGCTGCCCGTTTTGAGAAAGACGGACTTAAGGTGGTTTACCCGGGACTTGAAAGCCATCCGAGCCACAAACTTTACAAAAGTATGATTAACCCGGAGTATGGTTTTGGAGGAATGATGACTGTAGATGTAGGGTCTCTGGATAAAGCCAATGAACTAATGGAACTTATGCAGCACAAAAACCTTG
>CAMPIZ010000223.1 GCA_946886675.1 uncultured Flavobacterium sp. | reverse complement strand
ATCCTTATCTGGTTCTATAGAAGCTAATGAACAGGTGGAAATAAGGAGTGAGGTATCCGGAATAGTCGAAAAAATATTTTTTGAAGAAGGTACAAGGGTATCTAAAGGACAGGTGCTTGTAAAAATTAATGATATAGAATTAAGGGCACAGGCCGGGGAAACAGCTACAAGGCAAAAACTGGCTTCGGAAAACGAAAGGCGTGCTAAGCTGCTACTTGAAAAAGAAGCTATAAGCCAGGAGGAATATGATATAGCAAGTGCTGATTATAAAACAGCCCAGGCACAAACCCAGCTTATTAATGCCCAGATAGCAAAAACTTCTGTAAGGGCGCCGTTCTCTGGAACAATCGGGTTACGAAATATATCACCCGGTACTTATGTAACGCCGGAAACCCTTATTGCGAGCCTGGTAAACAGCAGTCAGGTTAAAATCACATTTTCGGTGCCGGAAAAATATGCCTCTAAAATTAAAGACGGCGCAAAAGTTACATTTACAATTGCCGGCAGCGATGAAAAGTTTGAAGCAAAGATTTATGCAATAGAACCGGCTATAGAGGTTGCTACCCGTACATTAAGGGTAAGGGCAATTGCACAGAATGATAAAGGTAGACTTATACCGGGTACATTTGCAAACATATCTCTACCTCTGGAAACTTTAGAAAACGCTATAATGATACCCAGCCAGGCAGTGGTACCGGTACAGGGAGGCAAAAAAGTTTTTACAGATAATAATGGCACTGTAAAAGAAGTAATGATAGAAACAGAGGCAAGAACGGATAAGGATGTGGTAGTAACATCCGGGCTTAGAGCCGGAGATACCGTGCTTACAACAGGTGTGCTTACACTTAAAAATGACATGCCTGTAAAAACTGTCATAAACGGGAAGCAGCCATGAGTTTATCTACCTTAAGTATAAAACGCCCTGTTTTAACCATAGTGATGAATGTGGCTATTATCCTTTTTGGGGTTATAGGCTATACTTACCTGGGCGTGAGAGAGTTTCCTTCTATAGATCCCGCACAAATATCGGTACGTACAAACTATACGGGCGCTAATGCCGATATTATTGAGTCTCAAATTACCGAACCGCTTGAAAAATCAATAAACTCTATAGATGGTATACGCAACATTACTTCTTCCAGTAACCAGGGTTCCAGCAGTATAAATATTGAATTTGAGCTGGAAAAGGATCTTGAGGAAGCAGCAAATGATGTTAGGGACAAAGTATCGCAGGCCATAAGGAATCTGCCGGAAGATATAGATGCACCGCCTGTAGTGTCTAAAGCTGATGCCGATAGTGAGCCTATCATTGTGATGACAGTACAGAGCCCCACACGAACACCTTTGGAAATGGGGGATTATGCAGAAAATGTAATTGCTGAAAGATTACAAACCATACCGGGAGTAAGCAGTGTACAGGTTTGGGGAGAAAAGCGTTATGCCATGAGGCTGTGGATAGATCCTGTAAAACTGGCTTCTTATGGTGTTACGGTTTCTGAAGTAAGAGAGGCGCTAAACAGCCAGAATGTGGAACTGCCTACAGGTAAGCTTACCGGGCAGAATACTGAACTGACCGTTAAGACAATGGGTAACCTTGAGACGGAAGAGCAGTTTAATAATATTGTTATTAAGTCGGATGGAGCACGTATTGTAACCTTAAGTGATATTGGTAACGCTTCGCTGGAGTCTGAAAACCTTGAAACAAAAATGACAAATGAAGGCCAGATTCTTGTAGGCCTTGCTATTATACCGCAGCCGGGAACCAATTACCTGGAAATAGCCGATGAGTTTTACAGGCAATTTGAGCAAATGAAGGAAGACCTGCCGCAGGATTTAAAACTTAATATTGCGATAGATAATACGGTCTTTATCAAAAAATCGGTAGTGGAAGTTGCCGAAACGCTTCTTATATCTATAATACTGGTAACCCTTATCATTTATTTATTCTTTAGAGATTGGGCTATAGCATTAAGGCCTTTACTGGATATACCGGTTTCGTTAATAGCCACATTCTTTATTATGTACCTTTTTGGTTTTTCCATTAATGTACTTACACTATTGGCTATTGTGCTTGCAACAGGGCTTGTGGTTGATGACGGTATTGTAGTAACCGAAAACATATTTAAAAAAGTAGAGGAGGGGATGTCTCCTATACAAGCTGCCCTAAAAGGCTCAAACGAAATATTTTTTGCGGTAATCTCTATTTCCGTTACGCTGGCAGCGGTATTCCTTCCGGTAATTTTCCTTGAAGGATTTGTGGGGAGGCTTTTCCGGGAATTTGGCGTGGTTATAGCAGCCGCAGTACTTGTCTCGGCATTTGTTTCGTTATCGCTTACTCCTATGCTTAATGCTTACCTTATTAAAGGAGGTGTACATAAAAAGTCGAAATTTTACAATGTTACCGAACGCTATTTTGAAAAAATGAATTCCGGCTATGCCGATGCATTAAAAAGGTTCATGGCAAAAAAATGGCTTAGTTTCCCTATACTTATTATATGCCTTGGCCTTATAGCGCTGTTTTATTCTACGCTTAAAAAGGAAACAGCTCCGTATGATGACAGGAGTTTTGTTAGTATGAACATCACTGCGCCCGAAGGAGCTTCTTATGTGTATATGGATAATTTTATGCAGGAGATAGAAAGGCTTATAAAAGATTCGGTTCCTGAGAAAAAGGTAAGCCTGGTAATTACTTCGCCACGTTGGGGCTCTGCCTCGGTAAACAGCGGCCGTGTAAGGATAGCATTGGTAGAACCCGGAGAAAGGGAACGCTCGCAAAAGGAAATTGCCAACGATCTTACTTCCTGGACAAAACAATATACAGGAGCGAGAGTTTCGGTTTCAGAGCAGCCAACAATTGCGGTAAGCCGAAGGGGTGGATTCCCTATACAATATGTTATACAGGCCCCTAACTTTGAAAAACTGGAAGAGAAAATACCTGAGTTTATGGAAGAGGTAAGTAACGATCCTACTTTTTCTATGACAGATGTAAACCTGAAGTTCAATAAACCTGAGATTAATGTTACTATAGATCGCGAAAAGGCAGAAAGCTTAGGTGTCTCTTTGCTTGATGTTGCGCAAACGCTTCAGCTTTCATTAAGCGGGCAGCGTTTTGGGTATTTTATGAAAAACGGAAAGCAGTATCAGGTAATAGGACAGTTTGAAGAACAGGACCGCAATACACCACTGGACCTTACCTCAATTTTTGTAAAAAGTAATACAGGGCAGCTTATTCAGCTTGATAACCTGGTGAGTATTAAGGAAGAAAGCAGCCCCCCGCAATTATACCATTACAACAGGTTTATGTCGGCAACGGTATCAGCAGGGCTTGCTCCCGGTATGAGTATAAGTGACGGTATAGAAGCAATGGAACGCGCTAAAGAGAAAGTTCTTGACGAAAGCTTTACTACAGATCTTGCCGGAGAATCACGCGACTATGTAGAGAGCAGCTCTAATACCATGTTTGCTTTTGGTTTGGCATTGTTGCTTATTTATCTAATATTAGCCGGGCAGTTTGAGAGTTTTATAGATCCTTTTATTATAATCCTTACCGTGCCTATGGCCGTAGCGGGTGCACTGTTATCACTATGGCTCTTTGGACAGACTTGGAATATTTTTAGCCAGATTGGTACCATTATGCTTATAGGTCTGGTAACAAAGAATGGTATTCTGATTGTGGAATTTGCCAATCAGTTGCGGGAGCAGGGTAAACCAAAATATGAAGCTATTATGGAAGCTGCAGAGTCGAGGCTTCGCCCAATATTGATGACAAGCCTTGCCATTGCACTTGGCGCCTTGCCTATTGCTCTGTCTATAGGTGCTGCATCAACCAGTAGAATAGGCATGGGGGTGGTAATTGTAGGTGGGACAATATTTTCGCTGATACTTACCCTGTTTATTATTCCGGGTATTTACTACATGTGGTCAAGGCCTAAAAAACACAGGCCGGAGTTTGATAATATTGAAGACTAAATATTTTATGAAATTTATACTATACATGTTTTTCTTAATGGCAGCCTGTTCTGTAAATGCACAGGATGTGCTTACCGTACAGGAAGCTATTGCCATAGC
>CAMPIZ010000222.1 GCA_946886675.1 uncultured Flavobacterium sp. | reverse complement strand
GCTGGGGCCAATCCAATAGTCGGCATCCTGTGCTTTATCTAAAACAATTTCAAAAGAAAGGCTAAGGCTTCCGGTGCCTTCACTATCTTTCCAAAGATAATTGGCATTTGCATCTTTTAAAAACAAAGCTGCCCAGCTGTTCCCCTGTGGCAGGTACCAATGATCTTTCCATATTGCGCCACATAAAACTGTAGGTTTGTCTGTAGTTTTTTTAGCCAATAGCTGTGCCTGTGTGTAATCTTTTTCTATTTCTGCAAATAAGCTGTCTGCTTTTTCTTCAAGCCCGTACAGGGCACCAAAGAATTTTATCCATTCTGCTTTGCCCAACGGGGTCTGTTCTGTCCAGTCGCCATTATACAGGACCTTCAAACCGCTTTGTTCAAGGCTGTTCATGGCTTTATTATTGCTGCTTATGCTAAATCCCACTACAACATCGGGGTTAAGGTCTATCATAACCTCTGTATTTATACTCTCATTAGCCCCTACATTCTTAACAAGCCCTGCATCGATACGTTTTCTGGTTTTTTTACTGGAAACATAATCAGGGTTTGCAAAACCTGTTAGAGTATTTTCTACTCCCAGCATTTCCAGCGAAGGAATGTGGGTAGTAGAAGTTACCACTACCGACTGTAAGGGCACCTGTACAACTGTATATTTAGTAAGGCTATCCGGCACTGTAGTGCCTTTTTTCTTCATTATATATGTGAAGCTTTCCTGTGCATCAGGCCAGGGATTAGTAACCTTTACTATAGAAAAGCCTTCATGCATGTATATCTCCAGCCCCTTTGCATATTTTACTGTGTTCTCTGCCTTATTGTGCAAATTTTCAGCCTTTTGCTGTTCCTTTTTACAGCCTGCAGCAAACAGCAGTAAGAGTGTAATAGTTGTATAGTGAAGGATTCTCATAATAAATATTAAGCTGGTGCAAATGTATAAATTTCAATATAAATCCTATATTTGCATCCAACTTAAGGTTGCATCAGGCTATCGGCCTGCTGCATTAAAAGGGAATCAGGTGTAATACCTGGGCTGTTCCCGCAACTGTAAGCTTATCCCTTTTGGGAGACTGTTGTTAACTGCATACCACTGTGTCAAGGCACGGGAAGGTGAACAACTGTACGCAAGCCAGGAGACCTGCCTTAGGCGTTAACAATTATCGAACCTTCGGGAAAAAAGGTTCAGGAAATTATGACGTTTAAAAAAATCATTTCGTTTGCAATGCTGTTACTGTGCCAGTTTATCATGGCGCAGCAGGATACTATCGTAAACCTGCAGGAAGTGGTTATTTCGGATACCCAGCTTCACAATTTTTCAGGGACACAATCGGTACTAGAGCTAAATGATTCTGTTATCAACCGAAATGCTCCGGCGCTTACTTCACTACTGCGTTACAATTCGGTCATTTTTTTTAAGGAAAATGGACCGGGTATGGTTTCTTCACCTTCTTTTAGGGGAACAACTGCACAGCAAACGGCAGTTATATGGAATGGTATTAATATCAATTCGCAGCTTAACGGGCAAACCGACTTTAATATACTTAATGCATCCGATTTTAAAACGGTAAGCGTGAGGGCAGGGGGCGGAAGCGTAATATATGGCAGTAGTGCCATAGGGGGTAGCATCCATCTTAATAATGGCGTTACCTTCAATAATCATTTTAATAATGAAGCGCGTGTTACCTACGGCAGTTATAATACACTTAATGCCAATTATAAACTTGATGCAGCTACCGATTCTTTCAGTACCTCTTTAAGCATTAGCCGTAACAGCTCTGATAACGATTTTGAATACCCCGGCACACCGATAAAAAATGATAACGGGCAATATTATAACACAAGTTATAATGCAGTATTTGGTTATAAACTTAATGCAAAAAACTCACTAAGGCTTTACAGCTATGCTTTTGATGGTGAACGGCATTTTTCGCGTACGCTTGCAGCTCCTTCAAGAAGCAAATATCAGGACACCAACACCCGTAGTATGCTGGAATGGACAGGGGAGTATTACAGGTTTACTTCTAAGCTTAAGGCAGCCTACCTAACAGAGGATTATAAATATTTTGAGAATACTGCAAATAATAACTACACCTTTGGAAAGGTAAGAACTTACATTGCCCGTTATGATGCCTTATATAAACTCTCAAAATTTATATTAATTAATACCATTGCCGATTATACTCAAAACAATGGTGAGGGCAGCGATATTGTTAAGGAGAAGCGCAGCATAGGCTCAGTCAGCCTTTTAATGAAGCATAGTGTAACTACCAATTTTGATTATGAAGCAGGAATGCGTCAGGAAGTAAGCAATATCTATAATAGCCCGCTGCTGTTTTCTTTTGGGGCAAAATATAATGCAGCCTCGTTTTATACTGTTAAGTTTAACGCGTCCAGAAACTTCAGGATACCTACGTTTAATGACCTATACTGGCAGGGAAGCGGTAATCCCGATCTAAATCCAGAGACTTCATATCAGGCAGAGCTTGGAAATGAAGTCAGGTATAAAAATGCGACGCTTTCCCTTACCGGATATTATATAAAACTGCGCGATATGCTCCGGTGGGTTCCTACAGGGGGTATATGGCATCCGGAAAATGTGGGTAAAGTAAATACATATGGTGCTGAAGCATTATTTAACTGGAATAAAACGATGGGAAGCAGCCATTTTGAGGCTAGCGGTACTTATGCTTATACCGTTTCTCAGGAAGATGGCAACAGTAACCAGCTTATTTATGTGCCATTTCATAAAGCTACTGGCTCTCTGGCTTATTCTTATAAAAAACTGTCTGTTTATTATACCCACCTTTTTAACGGAAAAGTATTCTTTACTTCTGACAATCAGTCTGAAATAGACCCCTATAATGTGTCGAACCTGGGTATTGAGTATACCTTTTCTCTGGTTAAAGGGTTAACCATAGGCGCACAGGTACTTAACCTTTTTAATGAAGAGTACCAAAATGTAAGCATGAGGCCTATGCCGGGCAGAAACTATAATGTAAACCTTAACTTTAAATTTTAATATATGAAATTCAACAAACTACTTCTAACTGTTATGGCCGGGGCTTTTTTAGCTTCGTGTAGTAATGATGATGATACTATAACGGTTCCGCTTGGTGATTATGAAAACGGAATGTTTATACTTAATGAAGGCGGATTTAATGTAGGAAATGCAAGTGTTTCTTTCCTTACTAATGATTTTGTGCTGGAAAATAACGTGTTTAATATCGTAAATGGATTAGACCTTGGTGATGTGGCTCAAAGTATGGCATTTAATGGAGACCGCGCCTATATAGTGATAAATAACTCTCATAAAATTGAGGTTGTAAACCGTTACACATTTGAACATGTGGCAACAATTTCTGTTGGACTGGATAACCCTCGCTATATTGCTGTTGTTGATAATAAAGCCTATGTAACAAACTGGGGAGATGGTATGAGTGCGGATGATGATTTTGTAGCGGTTATAGACCTTTCGAGTAATACTGTTGTGGAAGAAATAGTCGTAACGGAAGGACCCGAAACAATAATTGAAGAAGGAGGAAAGATATATGTAGCACACGAAGGTGGTTTTAATTTTGGAAATGCTGTAAGCGTGATAGACCCTGCAACCAATGCTATTACCGCAACTGTTGCAGTAGGTGATACACCAAACTCCATGGAAGCAGAAAATGGAAGACTGTATGTAATGGCAGGAGGTAAGCCATCGTGGGCAGGTACAGAAACATCAGGCAGTTTAACAATTATTAATCTTGCTAACAACGCTGTGGAAGACGTTGTTGAGTTTGGATCGGTTATGCATCCGTCTAACCTAAAAATAGAAGACAATACAATTTACTTTACAATAGATGCCGGAATTTACAATATGAGCACTACTGCTTCTTCTTTCCCGGATGCTCCTTTGTTTGAAACTACCGACCAGGGAGTTTATGGAGTTTACAGCTTTGAAGTAGAAAACGGTAATATTTATGTAGGCGATGCCGTTGATTATAGTGCAAACGGTAAAGTATATATTTACTCTTTAAGCGGTAATTTACAGCACAGCTTTACTGTAGGTGTTATCCCAACAGGCTTTTATTTTAACGATTAATAATTATTAATTG
>CAMPIZ010000221.1 GCA_946886675.1 uncultured Flavobacterium sp. | reverse complement strand
GATGTCTTTATTGTGGAAACGCCTGAAGATGGCTGGTATCATATTTTAAAGAAAAATGAGGAAAACAAATTTGTGATTGCCATTACTGTAGATTATGTATACTATAGATAAGATAATACTTCACCTTAACATCCCATAAATTCTTCTATATTTGCCCTATGCTTTTTTCAGAGATATTAGGCCAGGAACATATTAAAAGCCACTTGACAAAAAGTGCAGATTCAGGAAGAATTCCGCATGCACAGCTTTTCATTGGGCCGGAAGGTTCCGGAACTCTGTCAATGGCTATCGCCTATGCACAATATATACTTTGCGGCAACACCAATGGTGAGAATGAAGGAGGCAACACAACGTGTAACTTAAAATTCCAGAACTTTTCGCATCCTGATTTACATTTCGTTTTTCCGGTAGCGGCAAACAGTGAAGTAAAAAGCCATCCTGTAAGCGCCAATTTTTTAAAATACTGGAGGGAGTTTATAACTGAAAGCCCTTATGCAAACCTTTTTGACTGGTATCGTAAAATAGACATCCAAAACAAGCAGGGCCAGATAGGTGTAGACGAGGCTCATGAAATTGTAAAATCGTTATCGTTAAAAGCTTATGAGGGCGGGTACAAGGTAATGATTATATGGATGGCCGATAAAATGAATGTAGCAACAGCAAATAAACTTTTAAAACTGCTGGAAGAACCGCCCAACAAAACAATTTTTATACTGATTGCTGAAAGTGATGATGATATACTGCAAACTATATTATCCCGCTGCCAGGTACTTCACTTTGGAGGATTGAGTGAACAGGCTATTGCCGATGCACTTGTAACTCAAAAAAAACTGGACAGTAATGAAGCGCTTAAAATAGCACATCAGGCTCAGGGTAATTACAACAAAGCTTTGCATATACTAAACAAAGACGGCGAAGGTTATCCTTTTGAAGAGTGGTTTGTGCAGTGGGTAAGGGCAGCCTTTAGGGCAAAAGGGAACGCTGCTGCAATACAGGATCTTATAAGCTGGGGCGAGCAGATAGCTGCCATAGGCCGGGAAGCACAAAAACAATTCCTCCATTTTTGTATAGATATGTTCCGCCAGGCTTTACTGCTTAATTATGAGGCTAAGGATCTTGTATTTATGGAACCGGCAGTAGAAAAATTTAAACTTGAAAACTTTGCGCCTTTTGTAAACGGCACTAACATAAACGATATTTTTAAAGAACTCTCGGATGCGCTCTATCATATAGAACGTAACGGTAACGCAAAAATTATTTTAACCGACCTATCCATAAAGCTTACACGTTTAATTCATAAAAAATAAAACTATGACACCAGCAATTATTATAATCCTTGTTTTTCTGGCTATTACATTTATACAGTCCGGCTATGATAAAGTAATAGACTGGAAAGGAAATGTAGAATGGCTTAAAGGCCATTTTTCTCAAACTATATTAAAAAATCAGGTTCCGCAGGCATTGTTAATGATCTTAGTATTGGAAATCCTTGCAGGGGCATTTGCTGTTATAGGCATAATTGAAATAATAGTGAATGAAGGCACACAGTTTGCCTTTTTTGCAGCAGCACTTTCTTCAGTTACATTGCTGCTATTGCTTTTAGGCCAACGTCTCGCAAAAGATTATGATGGCGCCAGGACTATAGTAATTTATTTTGTGCCAACTGTATTACTGTTAAGCTGGCTGTAAGTTGCTGTTTTAATACCAAATATGCCTCCACTTAAATGGAGGCTTTTTTTATTCGCCCTTAAGGCTTGCTCTATAAAGGCGTAACTCTCCCCATGTAAAGGAATCCCCATATTTTTCTTTCAGGGTGCTAAGCGATTCTCCATCAAAATCTTTAAATGCTTCCGCAAGCTGAGCAATTTTTTCTTCAGTTAGTACTTTTTCAACACTAATTTTACCCACCTGTATTAATCCTGCAAAATGGCTTAGTATGGTAGTTTCTGTAAGTTTTCTCGCCTTAGCAATGCCTGCAATATCCATATTTTGTTGCCATAGCTCAAACGTTTCTTCCAGCGTAGATTTCTTTGGTTCTTTTTTCTTTTTGGCTGGATAGCGTTCCTCGGTTTCATATTCTTCACCCAGTTCCTCAAGCAGGGTAACAGGCCTATCTTTAAGGCCTTTGCGAACAGCTTCCAGTTTTCTTAGTCTGTAGGAGTGTATCTCAGGAGTAATAAGGTTTTCTTTAACGATCTCCTCCCCTGCCAGCACCGCTTCCATCAGCCGTTTTGCTTTCATAAGCCTTATAACCGTATAAGTTTGCAGTTCTTCAAGTTCGGCTAGCTCCTCATAAAAACCTTTAGCTTTCCTTAGCCTTTTCACTTCCTCAATTGTTTGCAGTATTGCTGCAACAGATTTATCCATAACCGGAAAGAAATAATTGTATGCTGCCAAAACCCTTTCCTGTACAAATTTCATATCCGGTTGTTCCACGGAAAACAATTTAGAAAGCTGATTGATAAATTTATTGGCCGGTTCAAAATTCCTGGCTATTCTATCTGCTGTTTTGTGCGCCCATTCTCTGTATTTAAACTTAAGTGACTTTTTGCCTTCCTGCAGATAGCTTATTTTATGTCTGTTCCATGCGTCGGTAAGTTCGGCCCAGTCAAAGCTGTTTTTCAAATAATTATAAATAAAGCGTAATGTTTCATTTTTTAAAAACAGCTCCATTTGCTTTTCCTCAACTTTAGAAGAAGCATAGTCCATAACGTCTGCGTCGTTATTAAGCCCGTTCATATTCATTGGAGAAAGTAAAATAAGGCCGTTTAACGACCGTAAACGTGACAGGGCTACATAGGCCTGCCCTGGCTGAAAAACTCCAGATACATCCAGCGCCGCTTTGTCAAACGTTAACCCCTGGCTCTTGTGGACCGTAATAGCCCATGCCAGCCGCAATGGATAATGTACAAAAGTACCCAGTACCTCTTCCTCTATTTCCTTTGTATTCTCATTTACATGATAGCGTACATTTTTCCATTCATACCTGTCTGCTTCTATGGTAAAGTTTTCTTCAGGAAAATGCACCAGTATCTCTTGGTCTGAAAGTGATTTTATTACCCCTATCTTACCATTAAAGTAATTTTTTTCCGGCGAAAGGTCGTTTTTAATAAACATTACCTGAGCTCCTTTTTTTAGTTTAAGGGTCTCCTCTACCGGATATATCTTTTCAGGAAAATCCCCAACGATTTCCGGATGGTATTCATGTTCCCCTTCCTCAAGTTCCTTTAATGCCTTATTGTTTATGTTATCAGCCTTTGCATTGTGAGTGGTAAGCGTTATACAGCCTGGATTTTGTTTCAGATCAAAGTCTTTTTTTACAAACTTATTGAGAACTGCTACATTTTCAGAGGTTACTACGTTGTTTCTCAGGTTGTTGAGTATAGCGATAAAGGATTCGTCTGTTTGCCGGAAAATCTTTGAAAGCTCTATATATAATGGCGGATTTTGATTAACTACGTGAGAATGAAAGAAATACTTGCCTCTATAGTATTGCCTTAATACCTCCCATTCTTCATTTTTAACTACGGGTGGAAGCTGCAAGAGATCTCCAATAAATAATACCTGAACACCGCCAAAAGGAATATCTTTATGCCTTACTGATCGCAGCATAAAATCTATTGCATCCAGCAGGTCGGCTCTTAGCATACTTACTTCATCTATAACCAAAAGTTCCATATTTCGGATAACTGTCTGCTTTTCTCCCCGCATTTTAAAATGACGCCTCAGGCTATCCTTATTTTCAAACCTGACAGTATCTGTAACCTGCGGCATGGTGTAATCCGGTATAAATCCTGCAAACGGCAGCTGGAACATAGAGTGTATGGTAACACCCCCGGCATTTAATGCAGCAATACCGGTTGGGGCCACTACAACCACATTTTTATGTGTAGACCTTATAATTTCTTTAAGCAGCGTAGTTTTTCCGGTTCCGGCTTTCCCGGTAAGAAAAACAGATTTATTTGTTTGATTTATAAACCGTAAGGTATACTGTGCTTCTGTAGATAAGGTTTCCATGTGGCGAATAATTTATTACGGCCGAAATTAAGTATTATAAATTTACTAAAACAAAAAATGCTCCCGATTGGGAGCATTTTATATATATAACAAAATGT
>CAMPIZ010000220.1 GCA_946886675.1 uncultured Flavobacterium sp. | reverse complement strand
TAGTAATGCTGTCATGCCATCCCCTTTCATCTGAACCAAAAAATGAAAAAGGCTCAAAAGGAATAAACCTGCATATAGTCCTTAAAAAAATAGTCCTTGCTTCTGGTCGTGAACCATCTTCCA
This sequence comes from uncultured Flavobacterium sp., assembly GCA_946886675.1. The sequence continues at coordinate 3,999 of CAMPIZ010000220.1, read as the reverse complement.
TAACTACCATTGTACCAGTAATAAATTTAGCAATAGACCTTTGGGTAATACTTTCTGTAAATAAATAATACATTAAAATAATGGCTATACCTAATAATCTACTGGTAAGTGGGTCTGCTTCTGTAATCCAAATAAGTGGACCATCTATACCTGCAAGAGCAAGAAGTCCAAAAACTACCCCTATAAGTAATGACAAAATATAATAAAAAACTATGTCAAGCAGAAAGTTAGCAAGCCGCATCCACCTGTTTACTTTCATACTGTCATCAATGTAAAGTGCTGTTGTTTCCATTTGGTTGGTGTGTTGGTTATTATTGGTTTAACCAAATAAGGAGCATTACTGCTCCTTACCTGTTATTTATATTTTTCTTTTATTAAGAACCGCACATTTCGCAGTCATCAGGCTCCGCGTTACGTGAACGCTCCAGCATTGCCTGGAACTCTGTAACCGGCATAGCTTCAGATTCTCCGGCAGCATTAGCTACCGCAGCAACAGGCTGTGCCTTTTTCTCGTTATTAAGGGTAAATTTAATAGCGTCTACCGCACTCTTAGTCCTTAAGTAGTACATCCCTGTTTTCAGGCCGCTTTGCCATGCATAAAAATGCATGGATGTAAGCTTGGCAAATGTTGCATTTTCCATAAACAGGTTAAGCGACTGCGACTGGTCTATAAAGTAACCTCTCTGGCGGGACATGTCTATAATATCCTTCATACTCATTTCCCAAACAGTTTTGTAAAGGTCTTTTATATCCTGAGGTATAATGTCTATATGCTGTATAGAACCATTTGCCCTCATTATCTCCTGTTTAAGGTCTTCATTCCATAAGCCCAGTTTTACAAGGTCTTCAAGCAAATGCTTATTTACTACAATAAACTCGCCCGAAAGTACTCTTCTCGTATAAATGTTTGAAGTGTAAGGCTCAAAAGCTTCGTTGTTACCTAGTATCTGTGAAGTGGATGCAGTAGGCATTGGCGCCATTAAAAGTGAGTTTCTTACACCGTGCTCCATAACTTCTTTCCTTAAAGACGCCCAGTCCCAACGGCCGCTTAGGTCGTTATCTGTTAATCCCCAAAGGTTATATTGGAATTCTCCCTGAGATATAGGTGACCCTTCAAAAGTTGAATATGGCCCTTCTTCTTTTGCCATTTCCATCGATGCTGTTACTGCAGCAAAGTAAATGGTTTCAAAAATTTCCTGGTTTGCTTTTTTAGCCTCATCGCTTGTAAACGGAAGGCGCATAAGTATAAACGCATCCGCAAGCCCCTGAACACCTAATCCTACAGGACGATGGCGCATGTTAGAGTTTTCAGCTTCCGGCACAGGGTAATAGTTTCTGTCTATTACTTTATTCAGGTTGCGTGTTACACGCTTGGTTACTTCATACAGGTAATCGTGGTTAAACTTACCTTCTTCCACAAACATTGGCAATGAGATAGAAGCTAAGTTACAAACCGCAACCTCATCAGGCGCTGTGTACTCCATAATCTCCGTACATAGGTTTGAAGAACGGATAGTACCCAGGTTCTTTTGGTTCGATTTCCTGTTGGCGGCATCTTTGTAAAGCATATATGGCGTACCGGTTTCTATTTGAGATTCCAGTATTTTTTCCCAAAGCTCACGCGCTTTAATGGTTTTTCTTCCTTTTCCTGCCGCTTCATAGGCTTCATACATCCTTTCAAACTCCTCACCATACACATCATACAGTCCCGGGCATTCGTTAGGGCACATTAGCGTCCATTTTGCATCTTCCTGTACACGTTTCATGAAAAGATCTGAAGTCCACATAGCATAGAATAAATCCCTTGCGCGCATTTCTTCCTTACCGTGATTCTTTTTAAGGTCAAGGAAATCAAAAATATCGGCATGCCATGTTTCTATATATACAGCAAAGCTTCCTTTACGCTTACCTCCGCCCTGGTCTACATAGCGTGCAGTATCGTTAAATACACGAAGCATTGGTACAATACCGTTTGATGTACCGTTTGTACCACGAATGTAAGAACCTGTTGCCCTTACATTATGTATAGAAAGCCCTATACCCCCTGCAGACTGCGATATTTTTGCAGTTTGCTTAAGCGTATCATAAATACCGTCTATACTATCGTCACGCATTGTTAACAGAAAGCATGAAGACATTTGTGGTTTAGGAGTACCGGCATTAAATAAGGTAGGCGTAGCATGCGTAAAGAACTTTTTAGACATTAGCTCATACGTTTCTATCGCGGCTTCAATATCGTTAAGGTGGATACCAACAGACACCCTCATAAGCATGTGCTGTGGCCTTTCTACAATCTTACCGTTTATTTTAAGCAGGTAAGAACGCTCCAGGGTTTTAAATCCGAAATAATCGTAATTAAAATCCCTGTTATAAATAATAGTAGAATCTAAAACTTCGGCATTTGCCATAATTGCCTCATAAACCTCATCAGAAAGCAGCGGCGAAGCCTGTCCTGTTCTTGGGTTTACATAGTGATACATTTCGTGCATCGTTTCAGAGAACGACTTAGTGGTATTTTTATGCAGGTTAGAAACCGCAATGCGGGCCGCTAACTGAGCATAGTCAGGATGCGTAGTTGTCATTGATGCAGCTGTTTCTGCCGCAAGATTATCCAGTTCGGATGTTGTTACACCATCATACAAACCTTCAATAACACGCATAGCTACCTTTACCGGATCTACTAATTCGTTAAGCTCATAGCATAACTTCCTTACTCTATCCGTTATCTTGTCGAACATTACAGGCTCTCTGCGGCCATCTCTTTTTACTACATTCATAAGGCAACATTTTTAGGGTTAATATTAAGCGTATGGGGACGCTTATTCAGTTGGTTAATCTTTTATCTTAGAAATCAGCGTCGAAGCTAATTTTACCTGAATCATTATTATCTTTATTCAACACACCTGCTTTCTGGTATTCTGACACACGCTTTTCAAAGAAATTGGTTTTACCCTGAAGCGAGATCATATCCATAAAGTCAAACGGGTTACCGGAATTAAACTGCCTTTCGCAGCCCAGCTCTACAAGAAGCCTGTCAGTCACAAACTCAAGATATTGTGTCATTAATGTGGCATTCATACCTATTAAGCTCGCAGGAAGCGACTCTGTAATAAACTCCCTTTCTATATTTAGCGCATCTATAATAATTTCTTTAATCCTGTCTTTAGGAACCTTGTTTACAAGGTGGTGGTTATGCAGGTGCACAGCAAAGTCGCAATGCACACCTTCATCTCTTGAAATAAGCTCATTTGAAAAGGTAAGCCCCGGCAAAAGTCCACGCTTTTTAAGCCAGAAAAAAGAACAGAAAGCTCCCGAGAAGAAAATACCTTCTACTGCAGCAAAGGCAATAAGCCTTTCGGCAAAAGAGTCAGACTCTATCCATTTAAGTGCCCATTCTGCTTTTTTCTTTATTGCAGGAAATACTTCAATAGCATTGAAAAGCTCATCCTTTTCAGCCTCATCCTTTACATAGGTGTCGATAAGAAGTGAATAGGTTTCACTATGTATGTTTTCCATCATTATCTGGAAACCATAGAAAAACTTTGCTTCCGCATACTGTACCTCGTTTACAAAGTTCTCAGCAAGATTTTCATTTACTATACCGTCAGACGCTGCAAAGAATGCAAGAATGTGCTTTATAAAGTATTTTTCATCATCATTAAGCTTGGTATTCCAGTCACTCAGGTCCTGGTGAAGATCAATTTCTTCAGCTGTCCAGAAACTGGCTTCCATTTTCTTGTACCAATTCCAGATATCATGGTGTTTAATGGGAAAAATTACAAACCTGTTCTTGTTTTCCTGTAAAATTGGTTCTACTGCAGACATATAGTTTTGACTTTTATAGTATTATAAAAAATGATTTTCTTGATAAGCGGAGATACAAAGATTGGCATTTGAATTAGAAAATGAAAGCCAAACTTATTCACAATCGTCAATAGTTTTTAACAACGTTAAAAAATCTATAAAATAAATTATGTATTCGTAACACATTGATTACAA
>CAMPIZ010000219.1 GCA_946886675.1 uncultured Flavobacterium sp. | reverse complement strand
TTAAAAGGATAAAGTTGGACAATTTTTGTTTTTTCGGATTTTTTACTTTTATTTCTTTTGCGGCGGAAATTGTGCCAGTATATTGGTTACAAATTCCCTTATGCGTTCTTCTTTTTTCTCGCGGTCCATAGTTAAAACACCTGTACCTATACCCTGCCACACCAGTTCTTTCTTTTTAGCATCAATCAGGTCTATATAGAGCGTTCCTTCGGTAGAGGTACTTACGGTTGTATAGTTTCCGCCCCACATCCATGGGTTCCAGCCCCAACCCCAGCCATAGCCCCATCCGGCATAAAACTGGTTTACATCTACTTCCTGCCTTGCCTTAGTAAAGAAATTTACCAGCAAATCAGGGTTCTCGCTTTTAGTGAATCCTTTCTTTGCAAATTCATCTTCCAGCGCACGCAGTATCCTGTTTCGGTCAAGGTCAGATATATCTACCTTTTCTATACCGGGTTCAAAAAAACCATAGGTCTTATAAACTGAAAAGTCGGTTCTGTCATCATAGTCTGACGCCACTCTTACAGAGCTGCATGAGCTTATGAAAGCAGTAATAAATAATAACGATAGCAATTTTATTGTTTTCATAATCCAGAGAGTTAATTGTTCACTACATTTAACAGCCAACAACCAACTCCGGTTATTAGCCCAATAATGCGTCGTCCACCTTATTAGGAATAGTAACTTTTAGCAGAGGCTGTACTTCCATTGCACGTTTAATTGCAAAAACAGCTTCCTCATTACGTGCCCAGCTTCTCCTTGCAATTCCGTTATTAACATCCCAGAAAAGCATTGATTCTAAGCGTCTTGACGCATCTTTAGAACCATCAAGAACCATACCAAATCCGCCATTTATAACCTCTCCCCAGCCAACGCCACCACCGTTATGAATGCTCACCCAGGTAGCTCCCCTAAAGCTGTCCCCAATTACATTATGAATGGCCATATCGGCTGTAAAACGGGAGCCGTCATAAATATTTGAAGTTTCACGATAAGGAGAATCAGTTCCGGATACATCGTGATGGTCGCGGCCTAAAACCACATAACCTATCTCTCCTTTGGCTATAGCCTGATTAAATGCTTCGGCTATTTTTATACGCCCTTCAGAATCTGCATAAAGTATACGTGCCTGCGAACCCACTACCAGCTTATTTTCCTGAGCTCCTTTAATCCATTTTATATTATCCTGCATTTGCTGCCTTATTTCAGCAGGTGCAGTTTCAGACATTTCTTCCAGTACAGAAAGCGCTATAGCATCTGTTTTTACGAGGTCTTCAGGCTTTCCCGAAGCACAAACCCAACGAAATGGCCCAAAGCCATAGTCAAAACACATAGGCCCCATTATATCCTGAACATAACTTGGGTATTTAAAATCTATGCCGTTTGCAGCCATTACATCAGCTCCTGCACGTGAAGCTTCTAAAAGGAAAGCATTTCCATAATCAAAGAAATAAGTTCCTTTGGCTGTATGTTTATTAATAGCAGCTGCATGCCTTCTAAGAGTTTCCTGAACCTTCTGTTTAAATAACTCCGGCTCCTCTGCCATTAATCTGTTCGATTCCTCAAAACTGATTCCCGCAGGATAATAACCCCCTGCCCATGGATTGTGCAGTGACGTCTGGTCACTACCCAGATCTATATATAGGTTTTGTTCATCAAATTTTTCCCATACATCAACAACATTACCCTGATAAGCTATAGAAACCGTTTCCTTGTTAGCTTTAGCCTCTTTTACACGCTTTACAAGAGCGTCAGTATCGGTTATTACTTCGTCTACCCAGCCTTGAGAGTGGCGGGTGTGCACTGCTTTCGGATTTACTTCTGCACAAACGGTAATACAGCCAGCAATGTTACCGGCTTTTGGCTGAGCGCCACTCATTCCGCCCAATCCCGATGTAACAAATACCTTACCTTCCAGCCCTTCGCCATTTTTGGATATTTTCCTGCCACCATTCATTACTGTAATAGTTGTGCCATGAACAATTCCCTGTGGGCCTATATACATATAACTTCCTGCTGTCATTTGGCCATATTGTGTAACCCCAAGCGCATTAAATTTTTCCCAGTCATCCGGTTTGGAGTAGTTAGGTATCATCATCCCGTTGGTAACTACTACTCTTGGTGCTTCTTTATGAGAAGGAAACAATCCCATAGGGTGGCCGGAATACATAACCAGCGTTTGCTCATCCGTCATTTCACTCAGGTATTTCATGGTAAGCCTGTATTGTGCCCAGTTTTGAAATACCGCCCCGTTACCGCCATAAGTAATTAACTCGTGCGGATGCTGAGCTACGGCATAATCAAGATTATTCTGTATCATCAGCATAATTGCCTTAGCCTGTTCACTTTTCCCCGGATATTCTGATATTGGCCTGGCATATATCTTATAATCAGGACGAAGGCGGTACATATAGATACGCCCATAAGTTTCAAGCTCATAAGTAAACTCCTTTATAAGCTCCTGATGATGATGTGCTTCAAAATAACGTAATGCATTTCGCAGCGCAAGCTTTTTTTCTTCTGCCGTTAAAATATCTTTACGTTTTGGCGCATGGTTTATAGCCGGGTCATAGGGTTTTGGCTGTGGTAAAACCGAAGGTATACCTTCCTGTATCTGTTCCTGAAATGTCATTTTTTATATATTTATTATACCTGACTTACTGCCTGTTTAAGACAGTAAATGCCAACTATTTTTTAAATGTTCCTGTTTTTTTATCATACCCATATGGGCAATGGCGGCATCCGCTTTTACAGCAATATCCCCTTTTGAGATGATATTTTTCGGTAAAAACTTTATATCCTTCGGGAGAAAGGTAATAATCTTCTCCTTCTGTTAATTTATTTTCAGAATTTTGCCAGCTCATGCGCGCAAATTTATGAACTTTACATTTAATGGTTATAATAGTATCTAAATATTTAATTCCTAAAGGCTATGCAGCCATGGCCCTATACCCTCTTCTGCTTTTAAAAGAGGAAAAATACAGAAACCACACTGTTTTGCTTAATCATGAAAAAATACATTTAAGACAGCAGTTGGAACTTTTTATCCTGCCTTTTTATATATGGTATGCTTTAGAGTTTTTTATAAAGCTGGCAATTTACCGAAATCGTTCTATGGCATACCGGAATATTTCTTTTGAAAAGGAAGCTTACAAGAATGAAGCTGACACAGACTATCTCATTAACAGAAAGTTATACAGTTTCTTATTATTTATCTGAAAACAATTTTGTTAACAATATTATAATTTTTTTAATCAAAAATTATACATTTGCTACCACTAAAACAAAAAAACAAACAATTATGGAAGTAAACTTTTTAGCAATCTTAGCCGCTACCTTTACTACACTTGTAGTGGGCTTTATTTGGTATAATCCAAAAGTTTTCGGAACTATCTGGATGAGGGAATCCGGTATGACAGAAGAAAAAGCAAAAGGTGCCAACATGTTTAAAATATTTGGCTTAACTATTCTTTTCTCTTTCTTTATTGCCTTTACAATGCAGTTCCTCGTAATTCATCAGTTTGGACCTATGGGCATGATTGGTGGAGACCCTACGGTTGCAAAACCTTCTTACGAAGCTTTTATGACTGATTACGGAGATGCCTACAGAACATTTAAGCACGGCGCGCTTCATGGGTTTATGGCAGGCCTTTTCCTGGCATTACCTGTATTAGGAGTTAATTCGCTTTATGAGAGAAGAAGCTGGAAATACATTTTAATTAACGGCGGATACTGGATTGTAAGCTTCACATTAATGGGCGGTATAATTTGTGCATGGAGAGCATAATCAATAAAATATATTAATTTTGAAATCTCCTTCGGGAGATTTTTCATTTTTTTACTTTGGCTTCAAACATATCTTTAAAAATTTACAACAACATATCTGCACTTCCCAAAGAATGGGATGTCATAGCCGCACAAAACATTTTCCTGTCAGCAAATTATTTGTCTGTGCTCGAAAAAGCCTCACCTGCTAATATGGAGTGCCATTTTGTTGGTGTTTTTAAAGACAGTAAACTTTGTGCTATCGCAGTATTTCAGTATATAGATCTTAGCAGGATAAATACTTTTGGAGAAAATAACAAAAAGCAGTTTTCATTTAAAGATTATCTTTTCAAAAAATTCTCATCTCATATACTCATATTAGGTAATAATA
>CAMPIZ010000218.1 GCA_946886675.1 uncultured Flavobacterium sp. | reverse complement strand
GAAGAGCATACCCCCAAGTGCAGCAGAACCTAAAGTCCTGTTACCAATGGCTCCTGCCCCCGTTGCAACCATCAATGGTATTAATCCGGCAATAAAAGCAAATGATGTCATCAGGATAGGGCGGAAACGCACCTTGGCACCTTCTATGGCTGCATCCAGGATTGTTGCACCCTCATGATGCTTCTGGACGGCAAATTCCACTATAAGTACAGCATTCTTACCAAGAAGCCCCACGAGCATAATAAGCCCTATTTGTGCATAGATATCATTTTGCAGCCCCATTAACTTAAGCAACAGGAATGAACCGAATACACCCACAGGAAGTGAGAACACAACTGCCAGAGGAATAATAAAGCTTTCATATTGTGCTGCCAAAACAAAGTATACGAATACCAGTACTATGGCAAAAATGTAAAGGGATTCATTACCCCTGTTTGCCTCATCATAAGAAAGCCCTTCCCAAGCAATATCATATCCCTTAGGTAATGATTCTTTAGCTACTTCCCTCACAGCCTCAATTGCATCTGCTGTGGTATAGCCTTTTGCAGGAAGCCCCTGGATAGCAGCCGAGTTGTACATATTGTAGCGGGTAATTTCATTTGGCCCCTGCATCTTTTTAAGTTTCATAAATGCAGAATACGGAACCATATCACCATGATCGTTTTTAATGTACAGATTTAATATATCTGACGGAAGCCTTCTGAATTTAGGGTCAGACTGAACATATACCTTAAAGAAACGTCCGAATTTGATGAAGCCCTGCTCATATGTACTACCTATAAGAATATCCAGGTTTTCCATGGCTTTACCTATAGAAACACCTTTTTGCATTGCAAGTTCGTTATCAACCTCAAGTTCGTATTGTGGATAATTGGCCGCAAAGAAGGTAAATAAGCCTGTAAGTTCTTTACGTTTACCAAGATCTTCCATAAACTGTTTGTTTATCTTATCAAAGTCCTGATAATCCGTAGTTGTATTTTTATCAAGCAGACGCATAGAGAAACCTCCCGAAGAACCGAAACCGGGAATTGCAGGCGGTTCAAAGAACTCAATTTTAGCCCCAAGACCATGAGATTTTTCTTCAAGCTCTTCCATGATCTCGGTAACAGAGTGCTCCCTTTCAGACCATTCCTTAAGGTTTATAAGACAGGTACCTGCGTTAGATCCCCTACCTTCGGTCATAATCTCATATCCGGCAAGAGAAGATACAGACTCAACACCGTCAATTTCCTCACAAATTTTCTGAAGCCTTTGTGATACCTGATTTGTTGTTTCGAGTGTAGATCCCGGAGGTGTTTGTATAATAGCATAAATAGTACCCTGATCCTCACTTGGTATAAAGCCCGAAGGCAGAATCTGGTTTACATAAAATGTTCCTGCACAAAAAGCCAGTAATATACCAAAGGTAAGTACCCTCCTGCTAACTATAGACTTAAGCAGGGTTACATACTTACCTGTCATTTTATCAAATCCGCTGTTAAACCTGTCAAGTGCTTTGGTAAAAATATTCTTTTTAGTCTCCTTACCATGGTTGTTTTTAAGCAGCATGGCACATAATACAGGTGTAAGCGTTAATGCGATAAGTGCAGATATAACAATGGAACTTGCCATTGTAATTGAGAACTGGCGGTAAAATGTACCCACCGGCCCCGACATGAATGAAATAGGTACAAATACCGATACCATAACTGCTGTAATAGCTATAATTGCACCGCTTATTTCTCCTAATACTTTTTTAACCGCCTGATAAGGCGTTATGTGCGGAAACTCCTCAAACTTGGCGTGTACCGCCTCGACGACGACAATAGCGTCATCTACCACAATACCAATTGCAAGCACTAACGCAAATAAGGTTACCAGGTTAATGGTAATTCCAAAAAACTGAATGACAAAGAAGGCTCCTACCAGTGAAACAGGAACCGCCAGAATAGGTATAAGTGTAGACCTCCAGTCACCTAAAAAAATAAACACAACAAGTGCCACCAGTATAAAGGCATCCCTTAGTGTATGGATAACCTGCTCTATAGATGCATCAAGAAATTTAGAAACATCATAACTTATACTGTAATCCATGCCCGGAGGGAAAGTTTCTTTCATTTCCTCCAGTTTAGCCTTCACTTCCTTAATTACATCATTGGCATTACTTCCGTAATTTTGTTTTAATACAATAGAAGCCGAAGGATGCCCATCAAGGTTTGAATAGATATCAAAAAATTCACTACCCAGCTCTGCCTTACCTATATCCTTAAGGCGGATACTTTCTCCTTCTGCATTAGCGCGTATTATTACATTTTCATATTGCTCCGGCTCACTGTAGCGGCCTTTATAAGTTAAAACATATTCCAGCGACTGTGCTTTAATACCCGAGCTCTGCCCTATACGGCCCGGACGGCCCACAATACTCTGCTCACCTAAGGCTTCCATAACCTCATCAACAGAAACATTATAAGCCCTCATTCTGTCAGGATTCAGCCATATACGCATTGCGTAAGTACGGCTACCTAATATTTGTGACCTGGCTACACCTTTAATCCTGTTAATTTCAGGAAGCATATTAACGTTAGCATAGTTGTACAGGAATTTTTCATCCATGTTCTCGCCTTTGGCATAAAGGTTAACATACATTAGCATACTTGGCTGTATGGGGGTAATAATTACCCCTTCCCTTTGTACCAGCTCCGGTAAAAGTGGCATAACCTGGTCTACCCTTGTCTTTACTCTTATAACCGCCTGGTTAGGGTCGGTGCCGGGTTCAAAAATTACTCTTAGGGTCGCCTCTCCTGCGCTCGTTGCATCAGTTGCCATGTACCGCATATCCTGTACACCATTAATGGCATTCTCCAGTGTAATAAGGGTTGACTTTACCAGTACATCGGCGCTCGAGCCGGGATATGCAATAAAAATATTTACCGTTGTGGGTGCAATATCAGGAAACTGCGAAGTAGGCAGTTTCTTAATTGCAAGTGTGCCCATAAAAACAATCATAATCGAAATTACTATCGCAAATACAGGCCTATGTATGAATTTACTAAACATATTTCTTTATTTTTTGATTTCGATTATTCTGCATAAAGTTCCAGATGCGATAGTACATATTCGGGTTTTTCAAGCTTATAGTGAATTTTTTCGTTCTCTTTTACAAGACGCAAACCTTCAAGAAGGATTTTATCATCAACAGATAAACCATCATTTACAACAAATATGTAAGGCAGCTCTGCCCCTATCTTAATCTCTCTGGATCTTATTGTGTTGTTTTTATCGACTACATATACATATTTTTTATCCAGTACTTCAAAAGTTGCTTTTTGAGGTATTAGTACAGCATTTTTAATAGGTATGTCCATCCTGATATTCCCGGTTTCACCATGCCTTAAAAGTTTTTTAGGATTAGGAAAAGTTGCCCTGAAAGCAATATTACCGGTTTCATTGTTGAACTCCCCTTCTATAGTTTCAACCACACCTGTATAATCAAACATTTTGTTGTTGGCCATTAAAAGGCTAACTTTTGGCGCATTATCTTCTTTCACCTTAGCTTTGTAGTCAAGGTATTCTGCCTCTGGTACATTATAATACACCCACATTTTACTGTTGTCTGAAAGACTGGTAAGCAGTTCACCTTCATCAACCAAGCTTCCCAAACGTACATGAAAACGGTCTATAATCCCGTCAAAAGGTGCTCTTATCTCTGTAAAGCCAAGATGTACTTGAGCAAGAGACAATTCAGCTTTTGCTTTGTCATATTTGGCTTTTGCCATAGCAAGCTCGTTTGGTGCAACTACATTGCCCTCTGCAAGCCTCTTTGTGTTTTTATATTCAATTTCAGCAAAATTTGCCTCTGCCTGCGCCCGCTGCATTTCAGCTTCATAAAGCTTAGGCATAATTTTAAACAACAGCTGGCCTTTTTTTACAAACTGCCCTTCATCCACATATATTTTTTCAAGGTAACCCCTCTCTTGGGCCCTTAATTCTATATGCTGTATAGAATGAATCTGGCACACATACTCTTCGGTAATTGTGGTGTCCTTTTTAACAGGATTGGTAACAAGAAATTTTGCTTCTTCTTCTTTTTCTTCTTTTTCTGTTTTACAGCCTGTATGTAACAATAAGGCACACAGACTCATAAGCATGAGGATTCTCTTCATAAATTTTGTGTTTAAACAATATTATTTTCTTGATAATTTTAGTAGGAGTGTATAGAAA
>CAMPIZ010000217.1 GCA_946886675.1 uncultured Flavobacterium sp. | reverse complement strand
GCCGTATTTGGAGTCGAAGCCACAACAATAACCGTAGAAGTAAATATTGATAAAGGCGTGGGTTACCACCTGGTTGGATTGCCGGACAATGCCGTAAAAGAAAGTAGCTACAGGATAGCCGCCGCATTAAAAAATAATGGCTACCAGCTTCCTGTAAAAAAAATAACGATAAACATGGCCCCGGCCGACTTAAGGAAAGAAGGCTCAGCTTATGACCTTACCCTTGCCATAGGAATACTTGCCGCCTCCGGCCAGATACCTGCAGATGATGTTGATAAATATATTATTATGGGAGAGCTTTCGCTGGACGGAAGCCTTCAGCCTATAAAAGGTGTATTGCCTATAGCAATTAAAGCGAAGGAAGAAGGATTTAAAGGCTTTTTCCTGCCAAAACAAAACGTAAAGGAAGCAGCTATTGTAAGCGGGCTGGATGTTTATGGTATAGAAAACGTAACAGAGATAATTGACTTTTTTAACGGAAACAGCACTTTAGAGCCTACCGTTATCAATACACGGGAGGAGTTTTATAAAACACTGGATTTTCCTGAATTTGATTTTGCCGATGTAAAAGGACAGGAAAGCATAAAGCGCTGTATGGAAATTGCAGCTGCCGGAGGACATAATATTATTTTGATTGGTCCTCCTGGTGCTGGTAAAACTATGCTTGCCAAAAGGCTGCCAAGCATATTACCTCCTATGACACTTAAAGAGGCGTTGGAAACCACCAAGATACACAGTGTTGCAGGAAAAGTTAAGGAAGCAGGACTAATGAACCAGCGTCCGTTTCGTAATCCTCACCATACAATATCAGATGTAGCCCTTGTGGGAGGCGGTACCTTCCCTCAGCCGGGAGAAATATCGCTCGCTCATAATGGCGTATTATTTTTAGATGAGCTGCCGGAATTTAAACGTACTGTGCTTGAGGTAATGCGACAACCGTTGGAAGACCGTGAAGTAACTATATCAAGGGCAAAGTTTACCATTACTTATCCCTCATCGTTTATGCTGGTTGCCAGCATGAACCCCAGCCCGGGAGGATATTTTAACGACCCTGATGCACCGGTAAGTTCTTCTCCCCATGAAATGCAGCGATACCTTAGCAAAATTTCAGGACCGTTACTCGACAGGATCGATATACACATAGAGGTAACACCGGTTCCTTTTGAAAAACTTTCAGACAGGCAAAAAGCTGAGAGCAGTGTAGATATTAGAAAACGGGTAACCAAAGCAAGGGAAATACAAACCGGTCGATTTGAGCATCTTGAAAATGTGCATTATAATGCTCAGATGAATACAAAACAGATACGGGAATACTGTGAACTTAACGATATTTCGCTGCAACTGCTTAAAACAGCTATGGAAAGGCTTAATCTTTCGGCAAGGGCTTATGACAGGATTTTAAAAGTATCGCGCACAATTGCCGACCTTGAAGAAGCTGAAAATGTAGAACCGCACCATATATCTGAAGCTATACAATACCGCAGTCTTGACCGTGAAGGATGGCTGGGGTAGTTAACCCAAATTTAACCTCTGCAATACAGATAAATTCTTACATTGCGGTTTCGTTACTTTGAAAGATTGATACTCAAAAAACAGTATCTTTGCAATAAAAAAAATCAGCTACGGGTTTGAGATATTTTATTGAATTTGCTTATAACGGGAAAAACTATCATGGCTGGCAGTACCAGCCTAACAGTATAACGGTTCAGGAAGTTTTAAATAAAGCCCTATCTACCCTGCTGAAAAAAGAAATTGATGTTACGGGTGCAGGACGGACAGACACCGGAGTACATGCAGCACAAATGTATGCTCATTTTGATTATGAGGAAGCTATAAATTCTGATTACCTCACACAAAAACTCAATTCTTTTTTACCAAAGGATATAGTGGTTTACAGGCTGATAGCGGTGCATGAAGATGCGCATGCACGCTTTGACGCAACAAGCCGCACCTATGAATACCACATACATACTTTTAAGGATGCTTTTATTAACGAAGGAAGCTGGTTTCACTTTCATCCTTTGGATGTAAGCAAAATGAATGAAGCAGCGACTATCCTTTTTGAGTATAAAGATTTTAAATGCTTTTCTAAAACGCACACAGACGTTAGAACATATAACTGCGTTATAAAAGAGGCATACTGGGAACAGAAAGGCAATAAACTAATATTTACAGTTTCTGCCGACAGGTTTTTACGCAACATGGTAAGGGCAATTGTAGGTACACTGGTAAATGTGGGCCTTGGCAGGATTACCTTACAGGATTTCAGGGACATTATAGAAAGCCGCGACAGAAAGAGGGCAGGCTTTTCAGTCCCTGCACACGGGTTATACCTTACAAAGGTAACGTATCCTTATATTCAGGAAGATTAATATGTAAACTATAAAATCGACAACTTTAAAAAAGGTTTTGAGATTTGCAAAACCTTACCGCACACGCTACTATTGGGTTATTGTATTTGCCATAACCCTCTCATTATTTGCAGCTGCACGTCCGTACCTTTTAAAGCTTACAGTAGATGAGTATATAAAGCCAAAGGATGAAACCGGCCTATTATTCTATATATTGTTGATGGGAGCTGCACTTATACTGGAAATATTGGCTCAGTTTTATTTTGTTTACTGGGCTAACTGGCTTGGGCAGGACATTGTGAAAGACATTCGCGAAAAGCTGTTTACACAAATTTCCCGCTTCAGGATGAAATTTTTTGATAATGAACCTGTGGGCAAGCTAGTTACACGTACAGTTTTTGATATCGAATCTATAGCACGAATATTCAGCCAGGGACTTTTCATGATAATAAGTGATCTCCTCAAAATGTTTGTGGTCCTTGCCATTATGTTCTACATGAACTGGAAACTTACTCTTATTGTACTGGCCGCTATGCCCATACTGCTATATGCCACAAGGATTTTCCAAATCAAGATGAAAGGGGCTTTTGAAGAAGTGCGCATTCAGGTTGCAAACTTAAACACATTTGTGCAGGAGCGCCTTACGGGTATGAAAATAGTACAGCTTTTTAATCGTGAAGAAATAGAGTACGAAAAATTTAAGGAAATAAATAAAAAGCATAATAAGGCCTGGCTTAAAAACATCCTTTACAACTCCATATTTTTTCCTATTGCCGATATAATATCCTCGCTAACATTAGGACTAATAATATGGTATGGAGGACTTAATATACTAAATGGAGATACTACTACAGAGTTTGGTGATCTTTTTGCCTATACTATGTTTATTAGCATGCTGTTTAACCCTTTAAGGCAGATTGCCGATAAGTTTAATGAACTCCAGATGGGTATCATTGCATCAGACAGGGTTTTGGAGCTGCTGGATACAGAACAGCAGGTACAGGATAATGGCACTCTTATAGCCACACATTTTAAAGGCGAACTGGAATTTAAGGATGTAAGATTCAGTTATATTGAAAATGAGGAAGTAATAAAAGGGATAAGTCTTATAGTTGAACCCGGAGAAACAATAGCTATAGTGGGAGCCACCGGAGCCGGAAAGTCGACAATTATAAACCTGCTTAACCGATTTTATGAAATAAACAGTGGCAGTATATACATAGACGGGATCGATATTAATAAGTTTAGCCTTGAGAGCTTAAGAAAGCAAATAGCCATTGTACTTCAGGATGTGTTTTTATTCGCAGATACCATTTATAACAATATAACTCTTAATAATCCCGAAATAACCAGAGAACAGGTAATTACAGCAGCAAAAAATATTGGAGTTCACGATTTTATTATGAGTCTCCCGCATGGTTATGATTATAATGTAAAAGAACGCGGAGTAATGTTGTCTTCGGGGCAAAGACAGCTTATAGCCTTTTTGAGAGCCTATGTAAGCAATCCAAGTATTTTAATTTTGGATGAAGCCACCTCCTCTATAGATACTTATTCGGAAGAACTTATTCAAAAGGCCACCGAAACTATAACCACCGGACGTACATCTATAGTAATAGCACACAGGCTGGCAACCATAATAAATGCAGACAAAATTATTGTAATGGATAGTGGTAAAATTGTTGAACAGGGCACACACTATGACTTAATAAACCGTGATGAAGGCTATTATAAAAATCTTTATTACTCACAGTTTGCAGTTGAAAGTTAAAAAAATCCCTACTTTGAAGTAGGGATTTTTGTTTTAGGACTGTTATATATACATAGCTAAAAATTGAATACTTTTAAAGTTTGCTATTATTGTTGATTGCTCTAGAG
>CAMPIZ010000216.1 GCA_946886675.1 uncultured Flavobacterium sp. | reverse complement strand
GAGTATCCTATATATAAAAAATCCTCACAATTTGTGAGGATTTGTATCTGAAAATTATTCTTTAAAATCTACAGAGAGCGAGTTAACACAGTAACGCTGTCCGGTTTGGGTTGGACCATCATCAAACACATGGCCTAAGTGGCTGCCACAGTTTGCGCACAGTATCTCGGTGCGTATCATGCCATGTGAGGTATCTTTTACATACTCAATTTTTCCCGGAAGTGCATCGTCAAAAGAAGGCCATCCGCAGGATGAGTTGAACTTGGAATCTGAAGCAAACAAAGGCTCTCCACAGGCTCCGCATGTATAGGTACCTTCCTCAAAATGCAGATTGTATTTACCACTGTGTGGAAATTCTGTTCCTTTTAGCCTTAATATTTTATAGCGTTCTGTGCCTAGCTGTTCTTTCCACTGGCCTTCAGATTTTTGTACTTTATACTCCTTCATTTCAATTACTGTTTAGTTTTTTTAAGTTCTTCGTCAGGTATAAATTTAATAGATATTGAGTTGGTACAAAAACGTTTACCAGTTGTTTCTTCCGGCCCGTCATCAAACACGTGCCCCAGATGGCCGCCACAGTTGGCACACATAACCTCTGTGCGTACCATGCCATGGCTGCGGTCTTCCTTATAAATTACCGATCCTTTTATTGCCTGATCAAACGACGGCCATCCGCAGTGCGAATCAAACTTTGTATCCGATTCAAATAATGGGTTTCCGCAAGCTGCACATACATATACGCCATCTTCAAAAAACTTATCATATTTGCCTGTGTATGGCCTTTCGGTACCTTTATTACGCAGTATTTCATATTCGTCTGCCGAAAGGTCTTCACTCCATTCTGCATCGGTCTTAATAACTTTGAACTGATGTGAATTTTCGGTTTTTGCGTTTGCCTTGTCTTTTTTCTTTTTATCCTGTGCATTGCATGCGGTTAGCGAAAACAGGATTATTATTGCCAGTATTTTTTTCATGGTTGTAAAAATTGAATTATTTTTTTAATCACTTTACTGTCGCCCAAAATTTTGCGGTGCCCGAGACCCTGAGTAATAACCAGCTCGCCATTTTCCAGATGTTTATGGATATGATGTGCCGCGGTTGCAGGGACATCGGTGTCGTTTTCATCGTGAATAACCAGTACGGGGACAGTAACTTCCTTTGCTGCTATATACGCCGAATAGGTATTGATGGTTTCCCCAAATTTCTTTTCAAACAGTTTAATCATCAGGTTACCGGTATCAATATTCATACCTAACTGTTTTGTAAAGTCATCCATTATATCCTTAATAACATCGCCGCTGCCAATAATTACCACTTTGTCTACATTAAGTCCGCGTTTAATGGCATTAAGTACCGACATCCCGCCCAGTGAGTGCCCAACTGCATAAGTAAACGGACCATACTGTTTTTGCAGCTCCAGTATGCAGGCAATAAACTCGGTCATATCGCTGGTTTTGCCAGGCGATTTACCATGTGCAGGAGCATCAAAACTTATAGTGCTGTATCCGTTTTTAAGCAGTTTTTCGGCTATAGAGTGCAGTTGTGTACCGCGGCCGCTCCATCCATGTACCAGCAATACTTTTTTATCAGAATCACCAAAATGATATACTCTTACCTTCTTGCTTAGCGCGGGTACATTTACAAACTCCTGCCTGCTTTCGGTATCCATTTTCTCTTCACGTTTTGGCAAAGGGAATTTTACAGGAGTAACAAATATTTTCATGGCAAATTTTGCCGCCATTTTTACAGATGTAGCTTCGAGTATTTTTGCCGTTATCTTTATGGGCTTTGGTATTGCCATGTTTTGGCGTTGTGCCCCGCTGTTTACTGACATAGGTGAAATATTTACTGCAAGTTAGAAATTTCTTACCTTACTGTGTATTAAAATTGAATTAAATGATTGGGTATAAAGCTGAAATTTAAGCCCTGATATAACAGTTGAGCAGGAAGTATAAATATTCACAATATTTTAACTGAAAGCTGTTAAATGTTGGGAAAAATACAAGAAAATAATTACTAAATTTGATGTGGAAAACCAAATAAACCTATTATGAAAAAGCGTGCATTTATACCTTCTGTTTTCTTTCTGATGCTTGTTTTTGCCTGTAGTACCAATCCGTTTACAGGTAAAACGCAGTTTAATACTGTTACAAACGACCAGATTTTTCCTGTTGCATTTCAGCAATACGACGCGTTTTTAAAAGAAAACAAAGTAATCAGCGGAACATCAGAAGCAAGGATGGTAACCACTGTGGGTGAAAAAATAAGAATGGCTGCCAAAAAGTATCTTGATGCAAACGGACAGCAGGGTTACCTTAACGGATATGAGTGGGAATACAAGCTGGTGCAGGACCCTGCGCTAAATGCATGGTGTATGCCGGGAGGTAAAATAGTGGTATACAGCGGTATACTGCCTGTTGCAAAAAACGAGGCAGGGCTGGCAACTGTTATGGGGCATGAGGTTGTACACGCGTTGCTTAATCACGGTGCACAACGTATGACGGCAAGCCAGGCACAGCAGGTAGGTGCAGTGCTTTTAGGTGCGGCTACAGCCAATGAAAGCCAGGCAGCACAGGAGTTGTATATGCAGGCTTATGGTATAGGATCACAGGTAGGGGGTATGCTGCCGTTTAGCAGAAGCCACGAGAGTGAAGCAGATAAATATGGACTTATACTTATGGCTATAGCAGGCTATAATCCGGATGAGGCACTTTCTTTCTGGCAAAGGATGTCGGCACAGTCTGGCGGGGGAGCACCACCGGAATTGTTAAGCACCCACCCAAGCGATGCCACAAGAATGGCTAACCTTAAAAGGCTGATACCTGAGGCTAAAGCCGAAGCAGCTAAGTTTGGGGTAACTTTTAAGTAAGATTTTTAGATAACACACGATATTGCTTAGCGTAAATAAAATACGGCCTCGTTTATACGGGGCTTTTTTTTATTATTCCGAATGATGAATTTTAAATTTTGAATGACACAGTCAGTATCTTTGCGAGACGATAATTGGATTAATGTCAATTAAAAAACTTACTCTACAAAAGCAAACTTTACGACTTTATAACTTTAGACTTTAGGACTTAAGGAAAAATAAATTAGTTTTGGGGAAACAAACCAACAACTATGTCACAAAAATTGCAAAAGGGAGACAAAAAACTCCTTACTGCCTGGGCTTTTTATGATTGGGCAAACTCAGTTTACAGCCTTGTTATCGCATCTGCGGTTTTTCCTATCTTTTTTAATGCACTTTTTTTGGGCAGGAGCGATAGCTATATATATGTATTTGAAACTAATGTAAAAGGTACCGCACTCATCAGTTTTGTTACAGCCTTTGCATTTTTAATGGTGGCTTTTATCTCACCGCTGTTATCGGGTATTGCTGATTATAGCGGAAACAAAAAAGTATTCCTGAAACTGTTTTGTTATATAGGCGCGCTTTCATGCATTGGCCTGTACTGGTTTAACCTGGAAAACATTTACTGGAGTATGGTGTGCTACTTTTTTGGGCTTGTAGGCTTTTGGGGCAGCCTTGTATTTTATAATTCTTACCTACCCGATATCGCTTATACAGACCAGCAGGATGCCGTGAGTGCAAAAGGTTATTCCCTGGGTTATATAGGCAGCGTTATCCTGCTTATTGTTAACCTTGCAATGGTAATGCTTTCAGAAGAAGGAGCTGCACAACTACAGGCTATGCGATGGTCTTTTGTAATGGTAGGGATATGGTGGATACTGTTTAGCCAGTACACTTATTACTATCTGCCAAAAGGTAACAAGCAGGGAGAGAAAGTTACACGCGATGTAATGCTTAACGGTTTTAGGGAACTGCGCAAAGTATGGGATCAGCTTACACATAATGTTACACTCAAGCGTTATCTGGGAGCATTTTTTGTATACAGCATGGCAGTACAAACCGTAATGCTTGTGGCTACCTATTTTGGTGCAGAAGAAATTCAATGGGGAGAGGGCAGCGCCAAGCAGATGGGGCTTATTATCAGTATCCTGTTAATTCAGCTGGTGGCAGTTGCGGGTGCTATCATTACTTCAAAACTATCGGAAAAATACGGAAATATTAAAACACTTATAGGCATTAATATTATATGGGCTTTTATATGTGTTGCAGCATTTTTTATAACAATGCCGCTTCACTTTTATATAACGGCTGCTTTTGTAGGGCTTGTTATGGGAGGAATACAGTCGCTTTCACGAAGTACCTATTCCAAAATGCTGCCCGAAACGCAGGACACCGCTTCGTTCTTCAGCTTTTATGATG
>CAMPIZ010000215.1 GCA_946886675.1 uncultured Flavobacterium sp. | reverse complement strand
TCCTGAAATTGATCTTGAAGGAATATCCTTTCCATTGCTGCGGTATCTTTGGTTCAAAGTGCAGCTGACCGTTTTTAACCCGCATACCGCCAAAACCTTCTACTATACTCATCCAGGTACCTGCCATACTGGTAATATGCAAACCTTCTTCTACCTCTTTATTATAATCATCAAGATCAAGACGGGAAGTCCTTAAATAGAATGTGTAAGCCTGTTCCATCCTGCCCAGCACTGCTGCCTGAATAGAATGCACACATGGTGACAGTGAAGACTCGTGCACCGTAAAAGGCTCATAAAAATCAAAATGTTTTGCCAGTTCTTCGCGCGTAAAATGGTCTTCAAAAAAGTAAAAGCCCTGTAGCACGTCTGCCTGTTTAATGTATGGCGAACGCAGTATCCTGTCCCACGACCATTTTTGATTAATAGGCCTTTGGGAACGGTCAAGATCACTTACTTTTATCATTTCCTTATCAAGAAAACCATCCTGCTGCAGATATATACCATGCTCTTCAGAATATGGGAAATACATATTATCAGCAACTTTTTGCCATTCTTTTATTTCTTCATCAGATAGGTTTGTAAGACCCAATATGCGGCTATGATCTGTTGCAAACTCTTCTTTTACTTTAGTTATATTCTCTATGGCATAATTAATACACCATTTAGCTATATAATTGGTATACCAATTATTGTTTATGTTGTTTTCATATTCATTAGGCCCCGTAACCCCAAGTATAACATACTTATTTTTATTACCTGAAAAAGTAGCCCTCTGGTGCCAGAAACGTGCAATACCAATAAGTACTTCAAGGCCTTTTTCCGGTATATAGCTGTAATCTCCCGTAAAACGGTGATAATTATAAATAGCAAAGGCAATAGCGCCGTTACGGTGTATTTCTTCAAAAGTTATTTCCCATTCATTATGGCATTCTTCCCCATTCATTGTTACCATAGGGTATAAAGCAGCTCCGTTCTTAAAACCAAGCTTTTGGGCATTTTCTATAGCCTTGCCTAACTGATTGTGACGATAGGTTAACAGGTTTCTTGCCACCTGTTGGTCTTTAGTCGCCATGTAGAAAGGAATACAATAGGCTTCGGTATCCCAGTAAGTACTTCCTCCATATTTTTCACCTGTAAAACCTTTGGGACCTATATTAAGTCTTGGGTCTTTACCCAGATAGGTTTGGTTAAGCTGGAAAATATTAAAACGGATACCCTGCTGTGCCTTAACATCACCTTCTATAGTAATATCGGCCATTTCCCATATGCCTGCCCAAGCCTGCTTTTGCTCTACTAGTAAAGCATCGTAGCCTTTATCAAGGGCAGAAGCAATTACAGCTTTAGCAACAGGCACAAGTTTTTCTTCATCATGATTTAGCGATACTGTATATCCACCAAATTTTACCAGGGCAGCTGTTTCATTTGCTTTTATCTTAACGGAATAACTAAACTGTACCTTATCCTCTGTAGATATAACATTTTCAGGAACTGTTGACGTCACAGCACCATTTAATAATATACTGTTGTGCATATAGGTAGCTGCCGTAAAGCGCGTTTTAAAAGTACGTGCTGTAACAAAGGCTTCATTTCCTGACGATTGTACATCTATAGGCTCCCAGAATTTCTCTTCCCAATTGGCATCCTCATTTTTTACCCCTGCATCTACATAGGGTTTAAAAATAATTTCGGCAGGAGCGTTTAGAGGTGTTACCTCATATTTTATAACTCCAAGCTCATCGGAAACAAGAGATAAAAACCTTTTAGATTTTACCTCAACCTCTGTATCATTTTGTAGTGTAGCCGTAAAAGACCTGCTAAGCCAGCCTTCTTTCATATTAAGCTCACGCCTGAAATTGTTTACTTCTTTACAGGTATTGAGATCAAGATACTCACCATTTATCTCTACTTCTATCCCTATCCAGTTTGGGGCATTTAAAACTTTTGCAAAATATTCCGGATAGCCATTTTTCCACCATCCCACTTTGGTTTTATCAGGATAATAAACCCCGCCTATATAACTACCCTGAAAAGTTTTTCCGGAATAGGTTTCTTCAAAATTGGCTCTCTGGCCCATGGCTCCGTTTCCTATGCTAAATAAACTCTCGGAAGATTTCACCCTTTCCGCATCAAATCCTTCTTCTATAACTGACCAATTATCCGGTACTATATAATCCTGGTTCATTTTATCTGTTTACTAAGGTTTGTAAAAAATTGTTGTCGATTTCAGTGAAATCGTTAAAATTAAATTTGGCTTCGTGAAGTATAACCTTATCACCTATACCCACACTTACCATACCCGCAATGTTTGCAGCCTGTATACCTGCTACAGAGTCTTCAAAAACTATAGATTCTTCTGCTGTTTTGCCAAGCAGTTGTGCTGCCTGCACAAAAACTTCGGGGTCTGGCTTGGCATTTGTAACATCGTTACCATCTACAATGGCATCAAAAAAGTGTAGTATATTTACTTTTTCCAGTATAGGCCTGGCATTCTTGCTGGCTGAACCCAGCGCTATGAGCTGGCCGTTATCTTTTAAAAATTGAAGAACCGGAACTACACCTTCCAGGATTTCGTCCTCCTTCATATTGATGATGTAATTTAGGTAGTCTTCGTTTTTTTGTACCAGCCACTTTTCCTTATCTTCCTGTGAAGCCTGCACGGTTCCCAATCCTAAAATAATATCAAGTGAGCGCACACGGCTCACCCCTTTAAGCTGCTCATTATGCTCATGCGTAAAATTAATTCCCAACTGTCCGGCTATTTTCTGCCACGCCAGGAAATGATATTTTGCAGTATCTACAATAACCCCATCAAGGTCGAATATAAATGCTTTCGTCTTCATTAATCCTTTCTTATAAAATTTCTGATTTTGCCTTAAGGTCGTCCACATCCTTAACTTTGGAAACAAGCAATGCCGCTATAATAAAACTCACTCCACTTGTTATTATGGCATAAATAGCGTTGTCATTATAAAGGTATTTTACCATTGGCCCGCCTATTAGTGCATTCACAATTTGCGGTATTACAATAAAGAAATTGAATATACCCATATAAACTCCCATTTTTCTTGGCGCTATTGAACCGGCCAGTATAGCATAAGGCATTGCCAGTATGCTTGCCCATGCAATACCTATCCCTATCATGCATAAGGCAATCCAGTTCTCGTCGGGCATAAAGTAAATAGCTATAAGGCTTATACCACCAATTGTAAGAGATATGGAATGTGTTAACTTCCTGCCAATTTTTGCCGCTATAAACGGAAGGCAAAAAGCAAATAAGGCCGATACAAAATTGTAAATACCAAACAGCACACCAACCCAGTCTCCTGCATTTTGATATGCCTGGCTCTTTGTATCTTCAACAGATAGTCCATAAATATGATGCGCAATAGCCGGTGTGGTAAACACCCACATCCCAAAAAGGCCAAACCACGAGAAAAACTGTACCCAGCTTAATTGCCTCATAGTTAAAGGCATCTTTTTAAAATCGGTAAAAATATCAGTAAGTTTTGCTTCTTGTACAGGTTCAGGCTCCACTCCTTCTATACGATCAAAACCGTCGAGTTCTTCGGGAGAATATTCTTTTGTTGTTACAATGGTAATAAGTATGGTTATAACCAATATTACCGCTCCTATTACAAAAGATAATATAAGATTTAAGGGAACACTACCATCAGGAGCAGTATTAGCAATACCAAACCAGTTGGTAAGCACATAGGGTAGCCAGGAACCTATAACAGCACCAAACCCTATTAAGGCAGTTTGCATACTAAAACCCAGTGTACGCTGATCAGTCCTTAGATTGTCTGCCACAAGAGCCCTGAATGGCTCCATGGCAATATTAAAGGAGGCATCCATTATCATGAGCATGCCGGCTCCCACCCATAAGGCAGGAAGGAATGCTATAAAAATATCGGCCTGAGGCATTAATATAAGGCCTACCGAAGCGAGTACCGCACCTATAAGAAAAAATGGTTTCCGCCTGCCAAACTTACCCCAGGTGTTATCACTGTAGTGGCCTATAATAGGCTGTACAATTAATCCCATTAAAGGAGCTATGATCCAAAACCATGAAAGCTCATGGACATCGGCACCAAAAATCTGGAGAATACGGCTGGCATTAGCATTTTGCAGGGCAAAACCCATTTGTATTCCCAGGAAACCGAAACTCATGTTCCATATTTCCCAGAAACCTAATTTACGCTTTTCCATTATCGTAATTTAAATTTATAATACGATAAGCGCGCAGGCTTATCAAAACTTAACTGTTGTTGCGAAGTGAAGTAT
>CAMPIZ010000214.1 GCA_946886675.1 uncultured Flavobacterium sp. | reverse complement strand
ACCACCGGTAGAGCAGCAACAGGCCCCAAAATCTGTTGTGGAAGAAGTAAAATTCAAACCACTTGAAGTTAAGAAAAAAGAGGAGGTTGTAGAAGAGCCGCCAAAAGTGGAGCAGTTTAAAGAAGCTGACCCAAGCTCAAGAAATGCTGAAAAGAGCCCTACAGGTGATATCGTAATTGGTAAGCCACCGGGAGATCTTGATAAAGGTGTTGAGCCGGATGATAACAAAGTTTATAATACAGCTGGTCTTCAGGTACAACCTGAATATCCGGGAGGTATGGATGCATTTTATGCTTATGTGTCTAAAAACTTTAATATTCCTGAAGTTGACAGGGATATGACTGTTAGGGTATTCGTTTCTTTCGTAATCGAAAAAGACGGTTCTATGACAAACATTAAAGTTTTAAGAGATCCGGGGTATGGTATGGGTAAAGAGGCTATACGTGTTCTTCAGTCAATGAAGAGGAAATGGTCGCCAGGTGTACAGAACGGTAAAAACGTAAGGGCATCATTTAGCTTACCTATTACGCTTAATATAAAATCATAGATAAAATAAGGGATGTTTTCACGTAAAAAATCTCACAACCAAACACAGAAATCGCCCGCACGGCGATTTCTGTTTGTTTTTGGTATTATCTTCTTCCTAATGTATCTTGCTTTGGGGCTTATGCTTATATTCTGGAGGCAGCTGCCTTTGTCGCTAACACGAAACCAGAGGCTGGCGCTGGGCATAGTACTTATTGTATATTCTTTCATAAGGTTTGTAAGGCTTATTCAGCAGCAAAACAAGGATTAGCGCCTGATAAATCAGCTAGAGTATGAAAAACACTTTTAAAATATCACTTTTCTTTTTTATAACAACCCTTGCTTTCATTTCATGTAAAGATGAGAAAAAGTCCAGTGTTATAGAAGAAACAATGACTTCCGGTAAAATAACTTTGTTTACTGATAATACTGTGCAGCCCATTGTGGAGGATGTACTTGCTGTTTTTCACAGTATATACGACAGAGCTCAAATTGAACAGGTTAATATGACAGAGCAGGAAATCATACAGTCTATGCTTAATGATTCGGCTACTGTAGCCATACTTCCGCGAAAACTTACAGAACAGGAGGAGGCACATTTTACTAACAAAAAAATTACACCAAGAATAACAGAATTTGCCGTAGATGCCATAGCTTTGGTGACTAATAAAAAAGCAACAGATTCTGTAATTAACCTTGAGGAAGTTTTAAACGTATTGAGGGGGAAACCATCCGGAAAAATAAAGAGCCTGGTTTTCGATAATGCAGGTTCCAGTACTGTTCAATATCTTTTGGGTATTGCAGGTGTGAAAAATGTACCGTCTCAGGGAGTTTATTCTTTAAAAACTAACGAAGAGGTTATTAAATTTGTACACGATAATAATGGTTCTATAGGTATAGTGGGTGTTAACTGGCTGGTACAACCTCCTAAAGAATTAAAACAATATATAGACAATATTACAGTTTTAGCTGTTGATAATGTTACAAAAGATGGTGGGCAAAAAAAGTATTACAAGCCTAATCAAAGTAATATAGCAACCGGTTCTTATCCTTTAACACGCACTGTATATGTGTTAAATTATCAGGGTAAAAAAGGTTTAGGCATGGGTTTTGCCACATACATAACCGCACAGGACGGGCAGCGTATAATTTTGAAATCGGGATTGCTGCCTGTAGATATACCTACAAGGGAAATATCGGTGCGAAACGAATTGTAAATAAGGAATAATAATTATATATATTTAAAGGAGAACAAAATGAGAGAATTAAAAATCATTGGCTTGTCATTACTGGTTTTCGGTACGGCTAATGCACAGGATGCAGAGCAGGCGAAAAAGGCGATAGATGCCGAACAATACCAAAAGGCCAAAACAATTTTAAAATCTTTAGTTGCATCTGATCCGGAAGAAGGTAAGAATTAT
Organism: uncultured Flavobacterium sp.; assembly: GCA_946886675.1. The sequence goes on along the minus strand of CAMPIZ010000214.1, from coordinate 2,347 downwards.
TTTCTTTTAGGTGATATTTACCTGAAGCAGACAGAGCAGGACTCTGCAGCTTTTTACTTTAACAAAGGGAAGAACGCAAAAGATGATGCTGAATATAATACAATAGGGCTTGGCCATATCGATCTTAATAACGGCAATGCTTCTGCCGCAGAAGCTAAATTTAAGGCTGTTGAGGATGATTTGAGAAGAAAAGATGTAGAGCAGCTTATATACATAGGCCGTGCATACATAGAGTCTGACAATCCTAACTATAAGAAAGCGATTGCAGTACTTAATAAAGCTGTAGAGAAAGATTCTAATGCTGCCCAGGCTTACCTTAGTCTTGGTGATGCCTATGTAGGGGATGAAAATTATAATGAAGCATACAGGGCATACCGTACTGCTTCAACTTTAGATAATTCTTTACACAGGGCAGAGCTTCAGTTGGGTGTTATTACAAAAAACACAAGAGCTGCTTTCCCGGAAGCTGTTGCAGCGTTTAATAAGATATTAGCGGCAGATCCTAATTATGGACCTGCTTACCGTGAACTTGCAGAAACATATTACCTGTGGGCTAATACTGACACCGCTAAATATAAGGAGTATATTAAAAAAGCGCTTGAGTATTATGAGAAGTATATGACAATGACGGATTACTCTCTTGACTCAAGAATGAGGCATGCTGACTTCCTTGTGCTTGCAGGAGATTATAAGGCTCTTGAGGCAGAGGCTAAAAAAATGCAGCAACTTGATAAAGTAAATCCAAGAATTTTACGTTACCTGGCTTACTCTGCTTACGAAAATGGTAATTATGCAGAGAGTTTAAGGGCTATGAAGGAGTTTATGGCTAAAGTTGACTCTAAGCGATTGATTGCAAGAGACTATTTATACCTAGGACTTGCTAAAATGGGTACTGTAATCTCTACAGATGAAAATGAGAATACCGTAATTACTGATCAGGTTGTTTTTGATGAAGCGATAAATGACATCAAAATGGCAGCTGAAAAAGATATTGAAATTACCAACCAGTTTAATGCTATTGGTAAAAAACTGTTTAACCAGGGATTATTTGGTCCTGCATCTGTAGTGTTTGAAGTAGCTACTTCTAACCCTGATAACAGAAACCTTTTCTATGACAACTTCTATCTTGCCTATGCGATTTATTATGATCACGTAAACAAGTCGCCTGAAGCACAAAAGGAAAATATTGAAAGGCTTAAAATAGCCGATAAAGCTCTTGAAAAAGTTATCGAACTTTCTCCGGAAGGGCAGGATGCATACCTGTTTAAAGCAAGAGTTAATCAGCTTATTTCTTCTGACGAGTCTTACATGAAAATGGTTGAAGCCTATGATAACTACATAAGGATTGTAACCGAAAAAGGTGAAATGGATGATACTATCAAGAAAAACCTTCTTGAAGCTTATTCTAATGTAGGTTCTTATTATGCCGTTACTGATAAAGTAAAAGCTAAGGAGTATTTTGCTAAAGCTCTTGAAATAGATCCGAATGATGAATTCGTAAAAGGAGAACTTCAGAAACTATAGTAGAAAATATATTAAAAAGCCGGCTGATAAGCCGGCTTTTTTTGTTTACCGGATAAAGGTCATTTTTTTATATGTATCTTTGCCAACCATTTGAGTTGAATAATGTTGAAGAAAGATTTACAAATCGCTGTTGATAAAGGTGAGATGCTTCCGCTTATGGAAGAATTTTATACTGTTCAGGGTGAAGGTTATCATACCGGTACAGCAGCATATTTTATACGTGTAGGCGGCTGCGATGTAGGCTGTCATTGGTGTGATGTTAAAGAAAGCTGGAATGCAGATCTGCATCCTCCAACTGAAATTGGCCTTATAGCAGCAAATGCTAAAAAATATGCAAAAACTATTGTTATTACAGGAGGTGAACCGCTTACCTGGGATATGGGGCCTTTAACCCAAAAACTAAAGGAAGAAGGGTTAAAGATACATATAGAAACTTCCGGGGCATACTCTTTAAGTGGTACGTGGGACTGGATATGCCTGTCTCCTAAGAAAACCAAACTGCCGGTAGATGAAGTTTATGAAAAGGCGCACGAGCTTAAAGTAATCATACATAACAAACATGATTTTATTTTTGCTGAGGAACAGGCTGAAAAAGTAAATAATGGTGCTATACTTTTTCTTCAACCGGAATGGAGCAAAAAAGAACAAATGACTCCTCTTATAGTGGATTACGTTATGAATAATCCTAAATGGCGTATTTCATTACAAACACATAAATATCTTAATATACCTTAATTAATTTTAATTAGGGTGAAATGGTATATATTATCTATTAATTTAAACTTAAACAATTGTAACAATGAAAAAATTACTTTTAACTTTT
>CAMPIZ010000213.1 GCA_946886675.1 uncultured Flavobacterium sp. | reverse complement strand
ATCGTAGAGATAGCAGGGCAGCAATTTAAAGTTAGCAAAGACCAGAAGGTTTATGTTCACCGTCTTGAAGGTAAAGAAGGAGATGCAGTTAAGTTTGCAAAAGTTCTTTTACTTGATGACAACGGAACTGTAACCCTAGGCGCCCCGGCTATAGAAGGTGCTTTAGTAGAAGCTAAAGTGCTGCAGCACTTAAAAGGAGACAAAGTAATTGTTTTCAAAAAGAAAAGAAGAAAAGGATACAAAGTTAAAAATGGCCACCGCCAGTCTTTAACTCAAATCCAGATTTCTGGTATCACTTCCGCTGGTGCTAAGAAAAAAACAACTAAGAAAGCAGAAGCTGCTGCAGAAGAATAGTATTAACAATTAAAAACTAAAACATCATGGCTCACAAGAAAGGTGTCGGTAGTTCCAAGAACGGTAGGGAATCAGAGTCGAAACGTCTAGGCGTTAAGATTTTTGGCGGCCAGGCTGCTATTGCCGGTAACATTATCGTAAGACAAAGAGGTTCTAAGCACAACCCGGGTGAAAACGTTTACATGGGTAAAGATCATACTTTACATGCTAAAGTTGACGGTGTTGTTAAGTTCCAGAAAAAAACTAACAACAAATCTTATGTTTCAATTGAACCATTTGAAGCTTAAGAATTTGAAACTATACAAAAGCCCGCTCAATTGAGCGGGCTTTTTGTTTTATGCTATAATACTGGAAACTATCCTGTCCCATTTTCTTATCAGGATAAGCTCATCCGTAAGCTGCATGGATACATTAGCATTGTAAAACTCTAAAAGAGTGGCAGGTTTCTCCTTTGACTGAGGGAATATAGCCAGCTCTAGTTTTTCTATATGCTGCGGTCTATCTAAAGTATCAAGAGGGAGTTTATTAACAGAGCGTGCATCTGTAAGGTCTACCATTGTAAGGTTCCGGTTATTTTCCTTTCCTTTTAAAAAGAAAAGTGCTTTATTTTGTTTATCAATACCTATTGCAGTGTTAAGCCATGTATCATGTTCGGTTATTTTGCATGATTTTGTTTTGGCGAAATTATATAGGTCTTTTATCATTTGTTGTTCCCTTTTCTTTTTGTTGTTATGCATTATTATTAATGGTAAGGCGCATAACAAAACTATTACCGCACCTATTATTGTTGTTCCTAAATCCATTTTTTAAAGTTTAAATTGTATATATAAATAAAGTGTAGCCAAAGCAGCAAAGCTGCAGGCCATAAAAAAACATACTTTAAAAAATGGGGTTACAAGAAGTAATGAAAAGGATATATAAGATCGGTTTTACTAAAGCGGATTAAAAAATTACCCGATTTAATAAGGTATTGGGCATACGTGCTTGGTACAAAGCAATCGAAGCTGTAATTATTAAGCACGCCAAAAACAGCACCGCTGATTTTGTTTGCAGGAGATTCGATTAACTTTGACTCTGTAACAGTATGAAGCGAAGATTTATATTCGCTTTTTGTGAAATAAACCTCGGTTGAGGATTTTACAGTGTTGGTATTAAAATCAGGCGTGTAGCAGCCTGTTACACCTGCGGCAAGCAGATATAATGCGGCTATTAACGCCAGGCTGATTTTTTTACCCATTTCTTTCACAATACAAAGATATTCTAAATTATCAGAATAAAATTCTTATTGATGCTGAAGTATTTTCAGGAAGTCTTCCCGCGGTATTTCGCTGGCACCCAGGCTGGCAAGATGATCATTATATACCTGGCAGTCCAACAGCTTATAATTGGCTATCTGCAACTGTTTGGCCAAAGCTATAAAGGCAATCTTACTGGCGTTAGATACTTTGGAAAACATACTCTCACCACAAAAAATATGTCCTAAATCAATTCCATAAAGCCCACCTACAAGCTCATTATCCCGCCACACTTCAACTGATTTTGCTTTTCCCAGCTCGTGCAGCCTGCAGTATGCTTCTGTCATGTCACCTGTAATCCAGGTTCCTGCCTGTCCATCACGTTTTATCGTACGGCAATTGGTTATTACTTGCCTAAAAGCTGTATTAAAGGTGACTTTAAAAATTCCCCTGTTAATAACATTACGCATGCTTTTTGAAACTTTAAGCTCATCAAAAAACAGTACCATTCTTTCAGGTGGAGACCACCATAATATAGGTTCATCATCTTCAAACCAGGGGAAAATACCATTCTGGTAAGCGAGGATTAGCCTTTCGGGAGACAAATCGCCGCCAATGGCTACTATGCCTTCGGGAGATGCCTGAGCAGGCGGAGGGAAATAAAGGTCTCTGGAAAGAAAATACATAAGTTGAACCCTAATTTAACTGCTCAAATTTAATGATTTGAACGGAGAGGTAAAAGCATTAAAATAATAACAGTTGCTTTACGTTTTGATTTATCAAACCAATTGAAGATTATGAAACAATTATACTTACTATTACTTTTACTGACTACAAGTGTATTATTTGCTCAGAACTGGGAAAAAGACACTATTAAATTGAATGAGGTACTAATTCTCAACAAAAAGTATACAATAAAAACTTATAAATTCTGGTCAGTCTGTAGCTTAGTAGATGGTTTTGATTCAACTGTAACTGAGATGGTCACTCTTGTTGACCAACTGCCCGAAGGATATGTAGAATCGGTTAGTTTTAAATTTAACAGGCCTGATGAAAATTCGCATCATACTACCAGAGAAACAGAATATCAGGATAGTGAAATGGAAATGGTTTTTTATGAAGCGAAACCAAATAATACTCCTGGAGAGCGTATTAAACATGAAAGGAAAATTTTTACTGTAAGCAAGGATTTGTCCGGTAAGATGAAAATAGATGTTAGTGATCTTAATATAAAAAGTTCAGGGAGGATATTTATCGGGCTTAAAAGACTTACATCTAATATAAAACTGAAACGCAGGGAGTTTTATGTAGACTGTTTATGCAATAAAGAAAAGTTTATTTCCTATAGATGTTATAGTAATGGTAAATGGCAAAGTTCAAGAACTTATGCTCTTAAAATGATAGTTAAGGTGAGGGTTTATAAGTAATTATGCGCTTAACAGCGGTGCTGGTTCTTTTTCGAGCTGCTTAATAAAATATGACGGTTTTATACCCGTTTGTGAAAAGAAGGCGTCTGAAAAACTTCGCGGATTGCTAAAGCCCAGTTCTTGTGCCAGTGCTTTTATAGTATAACGGCGGTGGACAGAACTGTTTTTTAATAAAGAGACAGCATGATTAACTCTTAATTCATTGAGGTAGGAGTTAAAATTCTTTCCTTTATAATGATTAATCACCTTTGAAAGATAAGAAGTATTGGTGTTAAGGTCTTCCGCCAGTGCCGACTGATTAATACCTGCATTTAAAAAGCCATCTTTATTTTCAAAAGTTTCAAGACCGTTAAGGATCTTTTCTATTATTTCCTGATTTATATCTAAGTCATCCGTTTCTTCTTTGGTAACCTCTATAGGCTGTTCCTGCAGAATTTCTTTTTCTTTTGTTTTAGCTATCAGTTCCTCATATTTTAGTTTGTAGGCTTTTTGCTTTCTGTAATTCCTAAACAAGAACCAGCTTACAACTAAAATAATTATCCCGCTCAGGCAGTATACGGTATAGCTTATAAGTTTGTTTCGTTTAAGTGTCTTTTCAAGGTTGTTTTTTGAAGCTATAAGCGCTGCAGTGTCATATTCTTTATGAATAGTCGATACAAGGTCTTTATAGTTTTTTTCCAGTATTTTATCTGCATCCAGTAAGCGATTAGTATATAAAAGCTGGTTTTGCAGATCGCCTTTTTCTTTGTAGTAATTTATAAAGAGTTCATAGGTTTCCCTTAAGTCAAGATTGGCATAATCATGCTTCTGTAAAATAGAATCTACTTTCTGTAAATAGGCTATACCTTTTTCATCCTCATTTAATTTAAGATGGTTTTTCCCCAAATACATATAGGTAACAGCAATGTTTACAAAGTCTTCGTTTTCTTTAATTTCAGGTAATGATTTTTGAAGGTATGTTACTGACTCTTTGTAATTGCCTTTTGCAAATTGATTTATACCTTCTGACTGCAGGAAGTAACCCTGCACTAAACTAAAATCCGGATCTTTACTTTCTTCAATTCCTGATTTGTTTATTTCAGTACATTTCGTATAATCTTTCAATCTGAAATAGCATCTGCCTAAAGAGCGTAAAGAATGTAAATAACCTTGCCTGTTATTATAACCCTCTCTGCTTCCATAAAAATTAGTGCACTCAGAAAATAACTCTAATGCTTCTGAATAATGGCCTAAGTACGCCTTCATGTTGGCTATGCCATATTTAATTTTATATTTTGTGTATATGTC
>CAMPIZ010000212.1 GCA_946886675.1 uncultured Flavobacterium sp. | reverse complement strand
CTATATAATGAGCATTATTATTAAAGTACACGCAAGGCAAATATTGGATTCACGCGGTAATCCTACAATAGAAGTTGATGTAATTACGGAAAATGGTGTTTTAGGCAGGGCGGCGGTTCCATCCGGAGCTTCTACTGGTGAACATGAAGCAGTAGAACTGAGAGACGGAGGCAAAGCTTATATGGGTAAAGGCGTGCTGAAAGCTGTTGAAAATGTAAATACAAAACTCGCTGCAGAGATTGTGGGCATGTCGGTTTTTGAGCAAAATTCTATAGACAAGGCTATGATAGAGCTTGATGGTACTGCTAATAAGTCTAACCTTGGCGCTAATGCTATTCTTGGAGTATCGCTTGCTGTAGCCAAAGCAGCAGCAAATGAACTTGGAATGCCATTATACAGATATGTTGGCGGAGTTTCGGCAAATACACTTCCGGTGCCAATGATGAACATCATTAATGGCGGTTCTCATTCTGATGCGCCAATTGCATTTCAGGAGTTTATGATTATGCCGGTGAAAGCGGAAAACTTTACTCATGCGATGCAAATAGGTACTGAGGTTTTTCATAATCTTAAAAAAGTACTTCACGACAGGGGGCTTAGTACAGCTGTAGGTGATGAAGGTGGGTTTGCACCAAACCTTGCGGGTGGTACAGAGGATGCTCTTGATACTATAAAAAAAGCTGTTGAAAATGCCGGATATAAGTTTGGTGATGAAGTTAAGATTGCCCTTGACTGTGCTGCTTCTGAGTTTTATGTGAACGGTAAATATGATTATACAAAGTTTGAAGGAGAAACCGGCAAAATAAGGTCTTCGCAGGAACAGGCAGATTATCTTGCAGAACTTGTTTCAAAATATCCTATTATATCTATTGAAGACGGAATGTATGAAGATGACTGGGATGGCTGGAAATACCTTACAGAAAAAATAGGTAACAAAGTTCAACTGGTGGGTGACGACTTATTTGTTACTAATGTGGAACGCCTTTCAAGGGGGATCAAAAATTCCACAGCTAACTCAATACTTATTAAAGTAAACCAGATTGGTACACTTACAGAAACTATTGCAGCTGTAAATATGGCACATAACGCCGGGTATACATCTGTAATGTCTCACCGTTCGGGAGAAACTGAAGATAATACTATAGCCGACCTTGCTGTTGCTCTTAACTGCGGACAGATTAAAACCGGTTCTGCATCAAGAAGTGACCGAATGGCTAAATATAACCAGCTATTGAGAATTGAAGAAGAGCTGGCTGAAGTAGCTTATTTTCCAAAAGAGAAAGCTTTTAAAGTTAAGCAGTAGTTTAAAAAGCTGAATATATTATAAGCGCCCTTTTTGAAGGGCGCTTTTTTTATGGACTACTGCGAATTCTAAACCGTATACTTCAAATTCTAATTAACTTAATTGTTATCACTATTAAATAGATAAATTTGTTATAACATTTAATGTATTCCCTATGAAGTGCTTAAAACTGCTCATGCTGTTTACAGCTTTTTTTGCTGCAAACATTTCCTTTGCCCAAAATAAGGTGCTTGACAGCCTTTTAACGGATTTGAAAAAAGCTGATACAGATATAAAGAAAGCAGAACTGCTTAATGCAATAGCAAGCGAATATATTGAGAATGATCCGGCTAAAATGGCAGAATATGCTCATAAAGCTTTAGAAATAGCTGAAAATAAAGGTTTTGAAAAAAATAAAGCTGATGCATGGTTTAATATGGGTAATGCTAATATAATGATGAGTAATTATCCTGAAGCTCTTAAAAGCTTTACCAATGCCCAGAGTATATATGAAAAGCTGAAAAGGGAAAATACAAATGCAGGAGAAGAAATAAATGGTAGCCTGGCAAAAACATATGGGAGCATAGGGATAGTATGTTCAGAGCAGGCTAATTATGCAAAGGCTTTAGAATATTATTTTAAAGCCCTTAAAATATACAGGGAAGAAAAGCAGGAAAATATAGTTTTGAGGCTTTATAATAATATAGGGATTGTGTATAAAACACAAGCAGAATATGATAAAGCCCTTAATTATTTCTACAAGGCACTGGAACTGCAGAAAAAGACCGGTGATAATACTGCTGCTACAACTATTACTAATATAGGGAATATTTACCTGATTCAGAAGGAATATGCACAAGCTTTAAAATCTTATACTGAGGCACAGCAGTTATTTAATAAAACCGAAAATAAAAGAGGTGAGGCTGAGCTATATAATAGTTTTGGGAATTATTATGCTGAGAATGGCGATAAAAAAAAGGCTGAGCAATATTATCAAAAGGGCTTGTCTATTTTTGAAAGTAACGGCGAAAAATATGGTGCATCAGCATCGTTGGCTTTTTTAGGTAATCTCTATGCTTCACAAGGAAAAGAAAATCGGGCTTTGGCCTATCTTAAAAAATCATCAGCTTTTGCCGAAGAAACGGGGGTGATCGAGCAGGTTAAGGATTCTGAGAAAAGTATAAGCGAATTATATGAAAAACAGGGTAATTATAAAGAGGCTCTTTTGCATTATAAAAAATATAGCGTTGCCCGTGACAGTATAAATAACGCTGAGAATATAAGGAATATAGTAAAAGAGGAAATGAACTATGAAATGGAGCGCAAGGCAGCGCTGCAAAAAATAGAGAACGAAAAAAGAGAAGCTATTTACCTTGAAAAAAGTAAACGTAAAAATCAGCAGATGCTTTTTACTGCACTGTTTATTTTACTGCTCTTTGGTATTGCTTTTTTGGTTTACAGCAGGCTCCAGATTAAAAAAACACTCACACTTCAGAAAGATCTGGCAGAATATGAACAAAAAGCACTGCATTTGCAGATGAATCCGCATTTTGTGTTTAATTGTCTGGGGTCAATTTCAAGTTTTATTGTGCAAAATGGTACTGATTCGGCTATTAAATATCTGTCTAAATTCTCTAAGCTAATGCGGCTTACGCTGGAATATTCCAAAGAGTCATTAATACCTATAGATAAAGAAATAGAAGGCCTGCAAAACTATCTTGAGCTTGAGCAGCTTCGTTTTAATAAGCTGTTTGATTTCTCAATAACCAAAGATCCGAACATAGAAGACGACATGGCTATCCCGCCTCTTTTGTTACAGCCGTTTGTAGAGAATGCTATAATGCATGGCCTGGTTCCTAAAAAGGAGAAAGGAGATATACGTATCGATTTTACTGTAGCAAACGACAAGCTTATATGTACGGTTACAGATAATGGTATAGGATTTACAAAATCAAAACAAATGAAGGAGAACTCTGTTACGGTCCATAAATCGATGGCACTTGAAATAACCCGTAAAAGGCTCGAGGTGATTCAGGCGTTTACATCAAAAACATCTAAAGTAGAGATTACAGATGTATTTAATGAATCAGGAGAATTATCGGGAACTAAGATTGTACTAAATTTACCTATACAATACGCAACAAACTGAATATGATAACAGCTTTACTTATAGATGACGACAGCAACCTGCGAAACGGTATGAAGGGGTTACTTTCACTATATGCCCCTGATATTGTTATACTGGGTGAGGCAGATAGTGTAAAGACTGGCATAAGCGCAATTGAGTATCATCAGCCTAATGTTATTTTTTTGGATATACAATTGGGCGACGGTACAGGTTTTGATATACTGGAGCAGGTAATGCAGCGAAAAGGAAGCCTTTCCTGTCATGTGGTTTTTATAACTGCCCACGAGCAATATGCTGTAAAGGCATTTCGGTTTAGTGCTTTAGACTATTTACTGAAACCGGTGGACCCGGAAGACCTTAATAAGGTGGTAGAAAAGATAAAAAAGGCACTTAACAGTAATGATAACTATGCACATATCGATTTACTGCTGGAGAATATCCGTAAAAAAGTAGATAAGTTTAAAAGGATAGCCCTTTCAACATCAGATGGTATACATCTTTTTGAAGTAAGCGACATTATTCGCTGTGAATCGCAGGATAACTACACAAAATTTTATATAAAAGACAGCAAGCCCATACTAATAGCAAAAACTTTGAAGGAATATGAAGAATTGCTTTCAGGACAGGGATTTGAAAGAATACACCAATCGCATCTTATCAATCTGGCATATTTGAAATCATATATAAAAAAAGACGGTGGATATGCAGTAATGGCCGACAACAGCCATCTGCCCATAAGCCAGCGAAAAAAAGAGCGCCTGCAGGAATTGTTAAAAACCATGTAGTGCAAATTCTAAGCGATAGCCTGCAAATTCTAAACGGCTATGGCAATATAGATTAAAACAAAATATATTTGGACATCAACTAATCACACACATAAAATAATGCTATGAAAAAGAAATTACTAGTTACCTACTAGT
>CAMPIZ010000211.1 GCA_946886675.1 uncultured Flavobacterium sp. | reverse complement strand
TGTTAATAATTAGTGGGTCTTTTATAGCTATTGTTTAAGTTGTTTAATTAATCAAATTCTGATGTAAAGTGCAGTTTTACACTTGGATACTTTTGCTGGGTCATTTGTATGGAAAAATCAGAGTCTGCTAGAAAAACAAGCTGTCCGTACTTGTCTTTTGCAAGAAATTTTTGTTTTATCCTTTTAAACTCAGCGAATTCCTCATTTTTAGAGTCCTCAGGCTTTACCCAGCAGGCTTTGTAGGCTGGGAAGTTTTCATACGAGCATTTAGCACCATATTCGTGCTCAAGCCTGTATTGTATAACTTCATACTGAAGCGCTCCTACAGTGCCAATTACCTTACGGTTGTTTAACTCGAGGGTAAAAAGCTGTGCCACACCTTCATCCATAAGCTGGTCAATACCTTTTTCCAGTTGTTTAGCCTTCATCGGGTCGGCATTATTTATATACCTGAAATGTTCCGGCGAAAAGCTTGGTATTCCTTTAAAACTCATTTGTTCGCCTTCAGTAAGGGTATCGCCAATTTTAAAGTTTCCGGTATCATGCAGGCCTACTATGTCACCCGGATAGGATACATCAACAATCTCTTTTCTCTCTGCAAAAAAAGCATTGGGGCTGGAAAACTTTAAATTTTTATTATGGCGCACATGCAGGTAAGGTTTATTCCTTTCAAATGTGCCCGATACTATTTTAATAAATGCCAGTCTGTCCCTGTGCTTAGGGTCCATGTTGGCATGAATTTTAAATACAAAACCTGAAAATTTTTGTTCATCTGGCTCAACCTTCCTCGTGTCGCTGTCCTTAGGCCTTGGTGAAGGCGCAATTTCTATAAAACAGTCAAGAAGCTCGCGTACCCCAAAATTATTAAGTGCCGAACCAAAAAATACCGGCTGAAGCTTGCCTTCAAGATAGGCTTGCCTGTCAAAAGAAGGGTATACTTCATGTATAAGTTCAAGTTCTTCCCGTAGTTTTTCTGCAGGTTTCTGGCCTATTATTTTTTCCAGTTCCGGGTTGTTTATGTCTGAAAAGGCTATTGTTTCTTCTATATCCTTACGGCTGTCACCGCTAAAAAGGTTAATATTTTTTTCCCAGATATTATAAATACCCTGGAAATCATATCCCATACCTATAGGAAAACTAAGCGGGGTAACAGTTAAACCAAGTTTTTGCTCAACCTCATCCATAAGGTCAAAGGCATCTTTACCTTCGCGGTCCAGTTTGTTTATAAAAACCAGCATCGGTATATTTCTCATTCGGCATACCTCAACCAGTTTTTCTGTTTGTTCCTCAACACCTTTTGCAACATCTATTACCACAATAACACTATCTACAGCAGTAAGGGTCCTGAATGTGTCTTCGGCAAAATCCTTGTGGCCGGGTGTATCAAGAATGTTTATTTTTTTGTCTTTGTAATTAAATGCAAGTACAGATGTGGCAACAGATATACCCCTTTGCCTTTCTATCTCCATAAAGTCGCTGGTAGCGCCCTTTTTTATTTTGTTGCTTTTTACAGCTCCTGCTTCCTGAATAGCGCCCCCAAATAACAGAAGTTTTTCTGTTAATGTAGTTTTTCCTGCATCGGGGTGCGATATAATTCCAAATGTACGTCTTCTGTTAATCTCTGTATTAAAGCTCATTCTGCGGTTACTTCGTTTTGTCTTAATAAATGCTCAATGCAAAAATAGCTTTTATCAGCAAAAATATGCTTCAAAATCAATTGCATTTCGTCGACAAAATCGTGCAGTTTGTCGACACTTTTGCGATATTCATAATGGGACTTCCGTGTTGCTGAGGATGTGACTAATTTCATAACGTGTTTTAAGGATTTTGTTGAATTAACACTAATTTTTTATGATATTAAAAATTACCCCAAACCCATTTAAAACCCTCTCATTAATTTTTGCCTTCTCACTTTTTCTTACCTATGGTGAAGTTAAGGCACAAACAAGGGTTTATGCTAACTCTGCTACGGTTTCAAATGCAACCCATGTTGATAACCCGACAAATGCTTATGATGGCAATGTTACTACACTTGCTAATGTAAGGGCTAACTCCGGTGTAGCCTTAGGAATTGGAGCCTATAACGGATATATCGAACTGCAGTTTCCATCCACCTTACCTGCAAATACTACTTCGTTTGTAAAGATTCAGACAGAAGATGACTTGCTTAATTCTCTTTTAGGGGGTACGTTGGGAGGATTACTGGCCGATGTTCTGGGTGTCGTTTTAACGGGAAGTCAGGAGTTTACTGTTCAGGCAAAAAACGGGAGTACTGTAGTGCTGCAGGGAGATAGCCAGGATGGAGGAGAATTTGCCACAGCCCGAATGCGGATTGTTACTGATGCAGCCGGAGACTTTTATGTAATGGTCACACCCGCACAATCTTATAATAGGATAAGAATAACCAACAGGACCGGGGGGGCGCTGGTAGGCCTTGGAAATGAAAAAGACTTGTTTGTTTATGATGCTTTTTATATTCAGGATCCTGCAAACTGCGGTACACCGGCTTATACTTCTTTTAGTGCTTCAGGTATTAACCTTGATCTTATAGATTTAGCAAATTATGGCGTCCAAAATCCTGAAAACGCTATAGATTCAGATCCGGATAATTTTTCAACATTAAGTTTTGGTGTGCTGGGAATAGCGGCTGCCGTAGAGCAGACTGTTTATTTTGAAGGTTCCTCTACAGCCGATGATGAGTTTATGATAAGGCTAAGGCTGGCACAAACGCTGCTGGACCTTAACGTTGCCAACAGTATAAATGTACGTTCCTATAATGGCGCAACACTTGTGCAGGAAGTAACACTTTCTACCCTTCTAACTCTAAACCTGCTGAGTCTTGATGGTGGGGAAATAGAATCTATACCTTTAGCGCCCGGCGCCCCTGTAAACAGGATAACTATAGAGTTTGAATCGCTTATAGGAGCATCGGTACTTCAAAATCTTGACTTCTTTGGTATTGTAAGGACTGCAGCAGCGCCGGAAATTACCGATCTTGAAACACTAAACGCGCTGGCCTGTGAAGGTGGTACTGCCGATTTGATAGCAGATACCGATCCTGCAAACGAGTTAAGATGGTACGATGCTGCAGAAGGCGGCAACCTGCTGGCAACGGTTCCGGCAGGAAGCGCCTTTACAACTCCCGTGCTTACTACCGATACTACTTTTTACGTAGCTGCCAGAAGGATAGGCTGTCCCGAAGAGTCTGCAAGGGTGGCTGTAGAGGTTGAAGTAGACATTGTAGCGACTCCCACAGGGCCTGCTTCACAGCAGTTTTGTGCTTTTGAAGGTGCTACAGTAGCCGACCTGGAAGTAAATGAAGCAGGTGTTGTATTTTATGATGCTGCCACTGCGGGTAACCAATATCAGGAAACAGACCTTCTTACAGCGGGGACATATTATGCAGCTCTTGTAAACAGCATAACAGGATGCGAAAGTGCAACAAGGCTTGCTATAACTGTAGGCCTTGCTGATTTTTGTGATGTTACCCTTAATGTAAAAGTGATGTTACAAGGGGCGCTGTTAAACAGTACAGGAGGATTGATGAGAGATAACCTGAGGACACAGGGCCTAATTCCGCTCGAGCAGCCATACAGTGCGGTTCTTGATGAAAGATTTACCCATTACAATGGTGGCGGGAGCGAAACCACAACAAGCACGGTTTTAAATGCAAATGCCGGAACCGGCGATGCTATTGTAGACTGGGTGTTTGTGGAAATAAGAGATCAGGCCACACCGCAAACAGTATTTAAAACGGTTTCTGCATTGCTGCAGCGTGATGGTGATATTGTAGCTTCAGACGGAGGGCCTTTAACAGTAGCCGGACTGCCTGAAATGTTTTATATAGCTGTTAAGCACCGCAATCACTTTGGGGCCATGGGTGCCAATGTACTTACTGTGGTAAACAGCGAAGTAACACTCGATTTCACTACGATAGATAATGCTGGTTTATTTAGTATATCCGGTTCTTCACCGGAACTTGCTATGGTAACCGTGGGCGGTATAAAAGCCTTTTATATGGGAAATGCCAATTTTGATTCCCGTGTAAAATATGATGGGGCCGCTAACGACAGGCAGTTTGCTGCAAGCCAGGTGCTTTCTCATCCGTCAAACAGCAATCAGACACTTAATTTCTCCAGTGCTACCGGGTATTCTTCAGGCGATATAAATATGGATGGTAAAGTGCTGTATGATGGAGGAGGAAACGACAGGATACTTATTCAGAATACAGTCATTACCTACCCATTAAACACAAGCGGATTAAACAATTTTAACGGAATGATAGAGCAGCTTCCACAGTAATGTGGAGATGTAGCCGCAAGGCAGTGTTTTTATATCCTTACCTAATCTAAAC
>CAMPIZ010000210.1 GCA_946886675.1 uncultured Flavobacterium sp. | reverse complement strand
GCCTGAACCTGACCCTTCGCAGGGAGGGCGAACAGATGACCGTTTCGGTGCTGTTGCAGAACGATGCCTGCGGGGATGCCGCCAAGGCGCACATCCCGCCCCTTATCCTTAAAGGGACGGGGAAGGAACTTGGGGAAGGGTTTTTCCCTGCCATTGCAGCCCCTGTACAGGAAACCTCGCAGCTGCTGACCAATATGGAGCAGTTCCTTAAAGGGCAGGAAGAAGCCAAGAAGCATTCCGCAATGGAGAAGAAGAAAACCGAGAAAGCTGACAAGCCTGCCGCTGATGTCAGCCCGAAGGAAAAGAAATTCCTTGAGGCGATGAAGCAGGTGGATGCCTTGGAAGCGGAAGGGAAATTTAAGGAAGCGTGGTGCAAAGTGCCGCAGCCGACCGAGTACCCCGATAAGGCGGAAATGCTGCGGGGGCGCAGGGAGAGCCTTAAGGCGCAGTTTGCCCCTGACCTGTTCGGGGCAACGCAGCCTGCCGAAAGACAAGAAGAAGAAAATGAAGTAGAACCTAACACCGAAGAGTATGCTGACAGCGAACCAAATGCCGAGGATTTTCCTGATGAAAGACAAGGGGAATGAGATAACCCTCACCGACCCCGATGCGAAATGGAGCGTGGATGCCGTGCTGCAATTCTACGCCAATACTTACCCCATACTGACCACCGCCAAGATAAGCGGCCCTGTCATCAACGATGATACCGTGCAGTACCGCTTTGAGAGCATGATGGGTACGAAAGGATAATTATAAACATAAAAGTTATGGACTATGCAATCAAACATAAACGGGCAGCTTCGGCTGCCCACAAACAAAAGGCAACAACTGCTCCACCAAAGCGCAGGGCAGTTCCTGCTGAACCTGAACCGCAGGAAGGATGCCGCCGAGGTACAGCGGGACAGGCTGCAATCCGCCCCGCAGCGGCTGCTGCCTATGGTTTTCTAAAAGTGCGCTTCCTGCCCCACCTTGCAGGGCAGCCTGTCACAGTATCGGCAATGGATGAGGATGATTTTTACAGCTCTTTTACGCTGCTGTGCAGCCATTACGGCATCACTCCTATGGAGACCCGCTCCCTCGGCTACCCCTACAGTAAGGCGGTAGCCTTATGGGATGCCCGTAAGCTGCTTCGGGCAAGGCAGGAGGATGTGCAAATCACAGAATGCAGTAATGTTGCGGGCAGCCTTGTGCTGCACGCTAAAGAAACCTATAACACGGGCAATACGCTCTACTATATCCCTGTTGTGCCCCTGCATGGGCTTCTGCAAGACCGCAGGACAAAAAGGGCGGCGCAGCTGCTGCTCTGCACCTGTGCCTACCTCTACCATGTGGCAGGCATCCCCTACTACACCGATAGCAGCAGCTACCTCTGTTGGCAATACGATATGGTACGGGAATGGGTCGAGAACGACCCGACAGATTGGGAAGCAGAAAGCTACAATAGCAACTGCTCACAGCTGAATACTGCGGAGCATATCGGCAAAGTAATGCAGCGCCGGATGTGGAACCCCTGCCACCTGAACCGCTTTGCGGAGTTGGTGCAGCAGTTTATACCCCTTGACCGCTTTGGAAGCGATTGCCTTTTCATTGCCGAAAAAGCCCTTAAGTTATGGCGGGATCACCCGCAGGGGCATGTGTACCGCCATGCCGATACAGGGGTATTGCAGGGAGATGATGAGGACTATAATGAGGACTGCATCATGATGGATAAATACATTGGCTTTTGCGCCGACACCGAAGGATGGCTCTACCATACCCTGTCCGAGTGCGTGAACAACGAGTTCAACGAATGCCATGACCTGCAAGAGCCTGTGCTGACCCGCATTTTTGACGGGCGGGCGCAGGATGCCGACAGCCTTGACTTTGAGTGCAGGCTCTTTTCCCTTATGGATGATTTATGCTACTTACTAAATACTTATGACAATGAAAACCCCTGATACAGCACCGACCCTCTACCACCCTGCTGCCGCTATTGTGGTATTCAAGCCTGAGGATAATGAGAATAATCTTTACCTTGAATATTATGACATGGACGAAAGCGGCTGCCCTGTCAACCCCCGCCCCTTATCCGTAAAGGAAGCGCAGGGGCTGTCCAAGGAATTGGACACAAGGAAAGCGGCTGCCAAAGCCTTCCTGAAACCCAAAGGGCTGCTGCCATCCAATGTGCTGCACATTAACCCTGCCGAGAACGGCAGCGTGGTATGGTACACCAAACCGCAGGCACGCAAGCTGTATTTTATCGAGAGCCTTGGTATGGCATCACAGGAACTGCCCCTGCCTGCCCTTGTGTGGGCAGCCGATAAAACAAGGTTGTTTGTGTTTGCGGTCAGGGGAAAAGGGAAGCCCCGCCTGAACACCCACCTGTATAATGCGCCGTTCTTCAACCTGTACCGTAACGGGAATGTGTGTATGGGTTCGGTAGATGTGCGCATCAGCCAGTCGGCATCTTTGGAAGAGTTTATTACGGCTTGGGAAGGCTATTTCTTTGGGAGTTATTTCAGCCACCTGATTGACGGGCATAACCCTGTAGCAGGCAACCTTATCAGCATATACCAAAGCCTTGCGGGGACAGGCACTTTTCCTGTCGAGGAACTTGTGCCAAATGATAAACAACTAAAACATTTACTGCGATGAAACCCAAAGCGCACTTTATAGCCCCTGAACTATTAAACCCGACAAATCCCATTGAAGTCTGCCTTATCGGTGCAGGTGGCACAGGCTCGCAGGTGCTCTCCGCACTGGCACGGATGAGCCACAGCCTGCAAGCCCTTGGGCATGCGGGGTTTCAGGTGAGTGTGTGGGATGATGACATCGTTACCGAAGCCAATCGGGGCAGGCAGCTGTTTGCCGAATGCGAGGTAGCATTATCAAAAGCCGTTGCACTTATCACCCGCTGCAACCGCTTTTTCGGCACAGGGTGGAAAGCCGTGAACAGGAAGTTCGGCAGCAAGTCAGGTAATCCCAAAGCGGATATTTACATATCCTGCGTGGACACGGCATCCGCCCGTTTTGAGATTGCGGAAGTACTGAAAGAAGCTACAGGCGGCAGCCTTTACGCCAACGCCCCAAGGTACTGGATGGATTTCGGTAACGGGAAGGACACAGGGCAGGTTATCCTGTCTACTATAGGAAAAATAAAACAGCCGACTTCCGAGAAATTTGAAACGGTCGATAGCCTGTCGTTTGTGACCGAGGAATTTGGCGAATTGCTGCAACAATCGGACGGTAATGACCTGCCAAGCTGCTCGCTTGCCGAGGCACTTGAGAAGCAGGATTTGTTCATTAATTCCACATTGGCGCAGATGGGCTGCTCGCTGCTGTGGCAACTGTTCCGAAATGGCTATACGTTCCAGCGGGGATTGTTTTTAAATTTACAAGATTTCAGGGCAATGCCGCTGCCTTTGTAACGCGGCGCGGCGCGCGAACCATCCCGGGGTTCGTGCGGCGCAGGACTGCTTATATTACCTAACTGCTATTCCCACTTCTACAGCAAAGGCAAATACTACCATTCAACATATTCGTTACGTACACTCGCGGTTATACATTTGCACCCAGGTTTTGCTCGTTCATGCAAAAATTGGTTCGGCAGCAGATCTAACTATTTCCTTGACTTAAAGATACGTAAGTTTTTTGAGAAACTATCCGGCCTTACTTAAAGAAATTTATTAAAATTCAAACCAAACGTTTTAAAATTACTGACTTTAAACGTTCCTCGTGTTCATCTCCCTAAGTCCCTATGGCTGCGATTACCGGAATTATGGTTTTTCCAAAGTCGGTCAGGCTATATTCAACTTTGGGAGGGACAACAGGGTAAATGACCTTTGAAACAAGTTCATGTTCCTCTAATTCCTTAAGCTGAATATTTAAAACCCTGCGCGAAGCATCGGGTATTTTACGCTGCAGTTCACTAGGGCGCTTGTGACCCTGGTCGATAAACCATAGCAGCCGAATTTTCCATTTTCCATACAGCACCTCACCTATAAGGTCAAGGCCGCAATTCAGGTTTGGCAATGTCTTTCTTTCATACATATTACAAAATTAAGCTATATCCTCTTATGCGCAATAGGGGAATAATTTTTCCCTATATGAATCGTAACTCCGTACTTGTGAGGATGTAACGTACTGCCGAGATTTGTACAAAGAAATTTAAAACATATCACAGCATGGATTATCAAAACGAATTATCAGGAAAAATCGCATTAGTAACGGGTGGCACCAAAGGAGCCGGAAGAGCTATAGCCGAAAGGTTGCTGCAAGCCGGAGCAACGGTAATAATTACCGCCAGGAACGTACCCGAAAAAGAAAACAGCAAACTGCATTTTATCCCCGCCGATTTAAGTACGGCAGAAGGATCGCAAAAAGTGGTTGGTGAAGTGCTTTCAGCTTACGGAAGAC
>CAMPIZ010000209.1 GCA_946886675.1 uncultured Flavobacterium sp. | reverse complement strand
ATATCATTATTTTCAAATACTGGCTGTAAATCATACTTGGCATAAAGGCTTACAAAGCTGTATCCTACATATGCGCTAAGCCCGTAAACCGTATCGCTCACATTATAATTACCTCTAAGCCTTTCTTTTACATCATGATCATTTGCATCCTCATATTTTAATATCTGCTTTTCTTTTACATTTACACCTACATAACCCCCTACACCTACTCTAAAGCTTTCCTGCTGCGGGTAATATGTTTTATCATCATTAACCACCTTTTTAGTAAAGTCAAATTCAAGATGCACAGGCACTACAAGGTTTACATACCTAAGGCGTGCAATATCTATATCAAGTCCGGAATCTGCCAGCATAGTTTTATCACCGTCTGTTACAAAAACCTTATCGTTTGAAGGCCTAAGATTATTGTACTGTAAAGAAAGGCCATATTTAGCATGCAGCAGGTTATTGTTTTTTAATATACGGGTATTAAAAGTTAACCCCCATTCATAAAAATCAGATCTCCATTCGTAGTTATCCGTATCTATTTTACCATCCTGCATTAACCTGTTTACACCCAATGCAAATACAAACTGCGATGTAGTCCTTTTAAAATCATATGACTTCATTTCTGATACAGTATCCTTGCTAAATTTACCTGTGCCTTTCTCATAGGTTATAGAAAACCTGTTGTTACTCTCTTCAACATTACCATCTATCCTGTCCTGTACAAGCATATCCAGCTTTTCTTTCTCAACAGCTACCCTTCGTTCTATATTAGCTGCCCTTTTCTCTGCCAGTTCCTGTTTTCTTTGGTCTGCCTCAGCTTTAGTTAATTTCTCATCCTCCAAAAGCTGGTTTACCTCTTCTATTTCCATTTTAAGGGAGTCCTTTTCCTGTTTTGAAATCTCGGCAATATTATAGGATATATCGCGCGCTCTTTTTTCAAAAGTCTGTGCATTTAATTTTGCTGCTGCAAGGCAAAGCACTGCCATTACATAAAAAGTAATCGTTTTCATGTTATTGATGAATTTGGTATTTATTAAATGATTAGTTATTCGATGTTTCTGTTTACAACAGAGCTTTTTACGGTATTATAATTTTTAGTTACGGTTTGCCATACTTTACTCCTGAAGTTATCATTTAGCTCACCTTCTACCTCGTTAAGCAACGCATTAGGATTTACTTTTACCGGCCCCGTCTTTATACTTAAGCCTTCATTGTTATCCATTTTGGCCATTAGCAGTATTTCCGCTTCCTGCCCGGGAGGGATATTTGCAATTTCCTGCTCACTAACTGCCAGCATATTTGTTACCTGCTTCTGCACCGTTGGTCTGATTGTGCCTGCATTTTCCGGCTGCTTATTATTTTCCGGCTGCTGTATATTGCTGGTTTGAACAGCAACTGCATTGTTTGATGCGGGCTTATGTATACGAACATGTCCGGTAGTAACAGGTAGTGCAATTTCATTTTCAATTGCTGTTTTCTGTTCGTTTTTATTTTGAGGGGCAGCCACTACAGCATTCTCATCTTCATTTATTATAGTGCTATCAGTTTTTGCCTCCTGTTTTAAAAATAGGGTTACCGCCAGCAGCAGTCCTAAAAAAGAGGCTGCTATATATAGCCATGCCCTGTTCTTCGGCTTTTTCTTTTCTGATACCGTAAGCATCGCGTCCAGCCTGTCCCAAGCCATTTCACCCGGGCCAATCTCTCTTTTATTCAGCTTCTCCCTTATTTCCTTTTCCAGCTTATTCGGTTCCATTACTGTAATTTTTTAGTTTTGTTATCTGCTCCTGCAACACCTTTCTGGCATGTGAGAGCTGCGATTTTGAAGTCCCCTCTGTAATACCCAGCATTTTTGCTATCTCCTGGTGCTTATACCCTTCTATAACATACAGGTTAAACACCATTTTGTATCCATCCGGCAGGCTGTCTATAAGGCTTTGAATATCATCTACAGAAAAATGGCTTTCTACATTATTAAAAGTGTCTTCTATGTAAGATTCATCTTCCATAAAACTTACCTTTTTCTGCACCCTCAGGTAAGAGATACATTCATTTATCATTATCCTTCTTATCCAACCTTCAAAACTTCCTTTATGCTCAAAATTATTAAGGTTTGTAAACACCTTAAAAAATGCCGTTATCATTATATCCTCCGCCAGCTGCAGGTCTTTTATATACTGCCTGCAAATGCTTAACATCCTGGGTGAATGTTTAGAATATATCTTCTGCTGGGCATGCCTGTTATTTTCGGCTGCCTGCCGGATGATATCCTTTTCCTCCTGATGTAAGGCAATTACTTTCAAAAGCTTTGGTTATTGATTGTTTCTTTTGGTTATTATTAACCG
The DNA here is from genome assembly GCA_946886675.1 of uncultured Flavobacterium sp. The sequence goes on along the minus strand of CAMPIZ010000209.1, from coordinate 2,081 downwards.
ACTTCTATTTACATAGACGAGAAGCTATGCAAAATAGTTGTATGAAGGTAGAAAAAAAATTTAATTGTTTTTATAATACCCTTATAGCACAGGGTTTTGCAATTATATTTTACGTTCTATAACGTAGTTTACCATAAGTGTAAGCGCATCCTTATATATTGATGAAGGGTATTCTGAAAGTATAATTAATGCTTCTTCCTGAAATTCTGCCATTTTTTCTTCGGCATACTCAAGGCCTTTATTGGCTTTTACAAAAGCAATAACTTCTTTTACACGCTTTTTATCTTTATTATGGTTTTTGATGGAGTTTATAAGCCACTTTTTCTCTTCCTTAGTACAGTTATTAAGTACATATATAAGCGGAAGTGTCATTTTCTGCTCTTTTATATCTATTCCTGTAGGTTTACCTATCGAGTCTTCGGTATAATCAAAAAGATCGTCTTTGATCTGGAAAGCCATTCCTATCAGCTCGCCAAATTTTCTCATCTTCTCAACATGAATACCATCAGGATCTACAGAGCAGGCACCCAGCGAACAGCATGCTGCTATAAGGGTTGCCGTTTTCTGACGGATAATTTCATAATATACATCTTCGGTAATATCCAGCCTGCGGGCTTTTTCGATCTGTAATAACTCGCCCTCGCTCATTTCGCGCACAGCAACCGAAATTATCCTTAGCAAATCAAAATCACCATTATCAATAGAAAGTAGTAAACCTTTAGACAACAAATAGTCGCCCACCAAAACGGCTATCTTGTTTTTCCACAATGCATTGATGGAAAAAAAACCACGCCTCTTGTTACTGTCGTCCACTACATCATCATGTACCAGTGTAGCCGTATGTATGAGCTCTATAACAGATGCCCCCCTGTAAGTGCGCTCGTTTACTATCCCGCCGCTAATCATTTTAGCTGTCAGAAAAACAAACATAGGCCTCATTTGCTTACCCTTACGGTTTACTATGTAGTATGTTATCCTGTTAAGAAGGGCAACTTTTGATGACATGGACTCGTGGAACTTTTTTTCAAAAAGTTCCATCTCCTTAAGTATGGGCTGCTTTATCTGTTCGGTGATTTTCATCGCACATCAAAAGTAATCAAAACCCCAATAACACCCAACAACATAATTTGCAACTTTAATATTTAAATAAAAAAATATTGGAGATAAGCTAAACTGTATATATTTACGTTAAAATTATTAAACATAAATCCAACAAAAACTATGAAACTTAAACTCTTTACAGCCCTGGTGCTGGCAGCAGGAAGCCTTGTTTTTACAGGCTGCTCTGATGATGATGAAGAAAACACACAAATGCAAACCGACCTGGTGGCACAAAGTAAGACCAGTAGTGAAATTGATGCTGTAACCGATGATATACTTTATATTATCGAGAATGAATATAACAATCAGACAGCGGGAAGGCCACAGGGCACCCTGGATTCACCGTCTTTTCTGCCGGATTGCGCTACGTCGGTAACAACCACGGCCGGCAATAACTGGGAAACCACTGTTGACTTTGGCACTACAGGATGCGAAATGCCAAACGGTAATATACTTAAAGGTATCATTATTATAAATGGGTCAACCGATCTTACTGCCATGTCGCAAACTATTAACTACAGCTTTGAGAACTTTTACCATAACAACAGGCTGATTGAAGGAAACAGATATGTAGTAAGAGTTTTGGAGAATGAAAATGGAAATCCGCAAAGCACTATACAGCTTGATTTTACGGTTACATTCCCTAATGGATTGGTTGTTACCAGAGAAGGAAGCCGCGTTTGGGAGTGGATAGAGGGTGTTGATACTGTTTTTAACCCTCTGGATAATGTTTACCTTGTTATCGGTGAATGGACAACCAACTTTCCTGAAGACACACTAAATACAGAAGTAACCAATGCGCTAAAGGTAAAAACTACATGTGGCTACATTGTAGAAGGCATTTTAACCTTTACCACCACAAACAACAGTTTAATGCTAAATTACGGCTCGGGCACCTGTGATAATCAGGCTACAGTAAGCCTTAACGGTGGCCCAGAAAACATACTTTATTTATAAAACTAAAATAATATATAAAAACA
>CAMPIZ010000208.1 GCA_946886675.1 uncultured Flavobacterium sp. | reverse complement strand
ATTAATTTGTTATCAAATAACATTTTTAATGTACAGCATAAAACAAATTACATCACAGGAAACTTACCCTGTGCGCCAGCCTGTTTTAAGGCCCGGAAAACCAATAGAATCCTGCATATTTGATGGTGATGACTTACCTGATACTGCTCACTTTGGTATTTATGACAACAATAACGTTATTGGTATAGTTTCAGTTTTTAAGGCTTCCTCTCCTCTTTTTAGTGAAGCATCCCAATTTCAGCTAAGGGGTATGGCTGTGTTACCTGCTTATCAAAAGCTGGGACTGGGCGATTTGTTGCTCAAGGCTGCAGAAGACTATATAAAAAGTCGAAACTCACCCCTTATATGGTTTAATGCACGGGAAATTGCTGTTGGATTCTACAAAAAGGCAGGCTACTCTATTAAAGGAGATATGTTTATAATACCTGATGTAGGCCCACATTATGTAATGTACAAACCACTAAGCTAATTGTTAATTATTTAATTAATAATTCACTAAACTAACATAATAGTTACCACTTTATTTTGTAACTTTAAGACAGGCAAATTAACAGCTTATGTTAGCCAGAGTCTTAATAGCACTTTTACTTATATTGCTGCCGGGTTGCGGAAAAGATACCGGTAGTGCTATAAAATTGCCCACGCAAAAGCCTGTTGCAATTAAAGACCATCCTAATAATACTTCTTTTACTATAGATAGTACACTTATATCGGGTTATCCATCCGGAATCAAATCGATTTACAGGGAGAATAATTATACTTCTTTATGGACGAATGAAGCTGACAGGAATACTTTTTTACTTTGTATAGCAGCTGCCGAAGAAGATGGACTTAACCCTAAGGACTATAATTACAGAGAGCTGGTAAAATTTGAAAAGAACAAAGCAATCTCTGTAAAGGAAAGCGTTGAGTATGACCTGATGATGACTGAGTCTTTCTTTTTATTTGCCAATCATTTATTTAAAGGTAAAATAACCACCTCAGCGGTTTACCCTGACTGGGCATTGCAGCAAAAAAAACTGGATGCGGGAATACTATTAACAGAAGGGCTTGAAAACCATACAATAGATAAAGTACTGGAACGCTGCAGGCCTCCTCATACAATTTATACCGGACTAAGAAAAAGCCTTCAGGTTATTAACGGCCTGCCCGATGACAGCGATATAGAAAAAATAGCTATTGAAGAATCTATAAAAGAAAACGACTCGCTGGCTGTTATTGCAACCATTAAGAAAAGACTGGCCTACTGGAAAGATCTTGAACCTGCAGACACAACAGGTTTTGTTTATAATGCCTCCATTATAGCGGCTGTAAAAAAGTTTCAGTTAAGGCATGGTATGTATCCGGATGGGGTAATAGGAAAAAGGACTGTTGCAGCCCTAAACTTCACAAAACAGCAGCGCAAAGAACAGATTATAGTTAACCTGGAGCGATGGAGATGGTTTGCTTACGATTTTGGTGATAAAGCCATTATTATTAATATACCAGACTACAAACTGGCTCTGCTTGAAAAGAATAAAGACACATTAGCAGTACATAAGGTTGTGGTAGGCAAGCCGGACAGGCGTACGCCCGTTTTGTATTCTAAACTCAATTATTTAGTTATTAACCCTACATGGACAGTACCCCCTACTATACTTAAGGAAGACCTTACCCCAAAAGCAAGTGAAGACAGGAACTATTTTGACAACAACAATCTACGCATATACGACAGGGACAGTAACGAAATAGCCCCACAAGACTGGAACCCTGAACTTGCCAGAACATACCGCTATGTACAAAGCTCCGGCAGCAGTAATGCTTTGGGTAATATTAAGTTTAATTACAACAACCGTTTTTCAGTTTACCTGCACGATACAAATCACAGAGAATTGTTCGACAGGTCATTCAGGGCTTTAAGCTCAGGCTGCATCAGGGTACATGAACCGTTTAAACTCGCGCAGAAAATATTGGAAGAAGAAAACAGCGACTGGAACCCTGAAAAAATAAATGATGCTGTAGCATCCGGCGAAACTGAAAATATTTACCTAAAGAAGGCCAATTTTGTGCATCAGCTATACTGGACAGCATGGATGGACAAAAATGGCCTTCAGTTCAGGAATGATATTTACGGGCTTGATAAAGCCTTGTATGACAAATTAAGAGATTAATTTAGACGAAGCAGTATACTTTTTTGAAGGATAGTAAATAAACAGACAAGATTTCCCTTGTATAAGCTTCACTATCTCCTTATTAAGATTATTAGGCAGTGCAGGACAACCAAGGCTTCTTCCAAGTCTTTCGTGCTGCTTAATAAAGTTTTCACTTACATAATCTGCAGCATGCATTACAACAGCCCTTCTTCTGGCATTATGGTTAATACCTTTTTCAAGTCCGTCAAGACGTAAAGATGTACCGTGCTTACCTATGTAAATCTCCCCGGTGGCATAAAAACCTAAGCTACTTTTGTTTGAGTTAGATTCATTAGAAAAAGCTGTAGCATACTCGTTACCACTGTTTCTTCCATGAGCCACAAGTGTATTGTACAAAATGGTTTTGGTATTCATATCAATAATCCAAAGCCTTTTTGTGTTAGAAGATTTACTGAAATCAATCAAAGTAAGAATATCTTTTTTTATCTTACCGGCCTCCTTAAGCTTAACAAAACCATTATAAGCTGTAGTGAAAGACTCCATGCTAGGCATGGCAAAAGAATTTGCCTCCAGACTGTTATAAAGCATTTCAGCAGATGATACAGCAGTATTTTCCGCTATTACAGGTGCGGAAAGTTTTTTCTTAAGTTTAATAGTAGAGGTGGCGGTAGGTGCGGATACAGTAAATAGTAAAAATAAAATCGACGTAAAAAAATTGTAAATCATTTTAATTTAATAGTTTGTGTTTCTAACAGCGTGGCTAAAATAAATTAAAGTTTTCTAAACAAAAACTTTCAACACTGTTAAAATCAGTTATTTAACATTTTAATTTGCAGTTATGATAAATATAACTGCTTCCCTAGCATACAATAACGTTCTTAAACCCAAATCTATTATATTCCTAATAAAAAAAAGTTAATTAATTATGTACATTTGTATAGTTGCAAAAACCTTACCATAAATGAATTTATTCAAAAAAACTTTACTATTTACGGCATTTTTACTTGCTGCGATACCTCTTTTTGCCCAAAAAAAGACCACAACAGCCATACGCACTGCCGAAAAAGTAAACATAAATGGTATACTTGATGAAGAAGTGTGGAAAACTGCACAAATAGCTACAGATTTTGTGATGTTTGAGCCGGATAACGGTCGTCCTGTAGATATTGAAAAAAGAACGGAAGTAAGGGTTTTATATGATGATGAGGCTGTATATTTTGGCGCAGTACTGTATGATGACCCTTCTAAAATACTGAAAGAGCTTGCGCTTAGGGATAATTTTAACACTGCCGACCATTTTGGGGTTTTTATAAACGGCTTTAATGATGGCCAGCAGGATTTTCAGTTCTTTGTGAGTGCTGCGGGCGTGCAAATGGACTGTCTTGCAACCGAAGATAATGAAGACTATTCATGGGATGCTATTTGGTACAGTGAAGTAAAAATAACCGACTATGGCTGGGTAGTAGAAATGAAAATACCTTATGCCGCCATCCGCTTCAGCGAAAAGGACGAACAGTTTTGGGGATTAAACTTTTACAGGGAAATAAGAAGGGACAGGCAAAAATATACCTGGAACCCTATAGACCGTAATATAGGTGCGACTATTGTACAAACCGGGCTTTTGCAGGGTATAAAAAATATAGAGCCTCCTACCCGACTTTTCTTTATACCTTATTCCTCTGTATATGTATCACATAACGAAGAAAAAGGGACTGAAACAACATTTAAAGGCGGGATGGATATAAAATATGGCATTAATGACTCATTTACGCTGGATGCCATACTAGTCCCTGATTTTGGACAAACAGCATTTGATGAAGTTGTACTTAACCTTGGCCCTTTTGAACAGCAGTTTAATGAAAACAGGCCTTTTTTTACGGAAGGCACCGATATTTTTAATAAAGGCGGATTGCTGTATACCCGCAGGATAGGCGGCAGTCCATCAGGGACTGTACAATTAGGAGAAAATGAGGAAGTTGCAGAGATGCCTTCGGCAGTTAACCTTATTAATGCTGTAAAGATTTCCGGACGCACAGCCGATGGGCTTGGTATAGGCTTTATGAATGCCATTACAGAAACTACTTATGCAACAGTAAGAAATACCCAAACAGGCGAAACAAGGCGTGAAGTGGCAGAGCCGCTTGCTAATTATAATGTAACAGTACTGGATCAGCGGTTCAGGAAAAACTCATCCGTATCTTTTATCAATACTAATGTTACCCGAAGCGGGCATTTTAGGGATGCCAATGTAAGCGCATTTGTGTATAACCTTAATACCCTG
>CAMPIZ010000207.1 GCA_946886675.1 uncultured Flavobacterium sp. | reverse complement strand
GTATATGATAATTCTAATATGTACCTGCTTTATCTTATCATGTAAGGTTAAAAGTCCTCCATTAGCTTTAGCTAATTTAGTTGTACCAGATTGGTCATTGCCAGGTTCCTCAACTCATAAACAAATTCCTCCACCAATAGATTTTCATCGGGCTACAAAAACTGACTACAAGCGTATTGGTATTTTTGAAGGACAGAGCGATGTTGGAGCTGCACTTATGCCAGGTTCATCCAGTTTTAATCGTGAGACTAAAGAATATACTGTTAATTCTGCAGGCTATAATATTTGGTACACCAGAGATGAATTTAGATTGCTATGGAAGAAAATGTCTGGTGATATTTCTTTGGCTGCCGATGTGAAATTTCCTAATGCGGAAGGCTTTTTTGATAGAAAAGCTGTAGTAATTATTAGGCAAAGTCTTGATGATGACGCCGAAGAAGCCATGGTAGCAAGACATGGTGCAGGTTTGATGCATTTGGCTTGGAGACCAGAAAAAAACAAGATGATTTTACAAATGAAAGTTCCTGAAAAAAGTGCTATGCGCATTGGTATAGAGAAAAAAGGTGACCTTTATGCCATGTTTATTAGTTTAAATGGTGAACCTATGCACCAGTTGGGAGAGCCTGTTAAGCTAGATATCGAAGAACCTTTTTATGTGGGAATTGGTTTTTGTTCACATGTTCCGGATAAAATGGATACCGCTGTATTTTCTAATGTAGTTTTAGAAAATGAGGCCGGTAAAGTAAAATAGTCAGGTTTCTAAGGTGCAACCTAATATATTATTGAATTTAAAATCATGAGAAACAAAATTTTAATCTGCTTTTTATTACTTGTAGTAATTGCTTCACAGGCCTGTAAAACAGTCAAAAACACTAAAATAGTATCTAATAGAAATACAGAAAAGGCAATGCTTAAAGCATTGGAATGGCAAGAAGCGCATCCTATTGTTGAAACATCAACTAAAGATTGGACAAACGGCGCATATTATACAGGCGTTACCAAAGCTTATGAAGCAACTAAAAATCCTGTTTTTCTAAATGCCATAAAGGGGATGGCAATTAACAATAATTGGGAGCCTTATATCAGGATAAATAGTGCAGATGATATAGCCATTAGCTATGCTTATATCTATTTAAAATCTATTAATGAAGAAGATGCTAATTTGAAACCTACCGAAGAATTTATAGAAAAACATTTAGCTTATCCAAACGATAAAAACCCAAAAAAGCTTTTATGGTGGTGGTGTGATGCACTTTTTATGGCTCCACCAGTTTTAACAAAGCTAGCGAAATTAAATAATGATCCGGCTCTGTTAGATGTGATGTTTAAAAAGTATAAAGAAACTTATGATTTATTATATGACAAGGAGGAACACCTTTTTGCCAGAGATAACAGGTTTTTATGGACAGGAGCTGATACTGATAAAAAGGAGAAAAATGGTAAAAAGATATTTTGGTCTCGGGGCAATGGATGGGTTTTAGGTGGTCTTGCACTAATGTTAGAAGATATGCCTGAAAATTATATCCACAGACCTTTTTTTGAAACTCTTTTTAAAGATATGTCTGCTAAGGTGAAAAAATTGCAGCAACCTGATGGCTTATGGACGACTAGTTTGTTATCCCCAGAATCTTACGATCATACTGAAAGTAGTGGAAGTGGTTTTTTTGCTTATGGAATTGCCTGGGGTATTAATAATGGTTTATTAAGTGCGTCTGATTATAGGCCTGTAGTGTTAAAAGCTTGGCCAGCGTTATTAAAAAATCAGAAAGAAAACGGAATGGTTGGTTATGTACAAAACATAGGCTTTGATCCTCGCCCAGCAACGGCAGAAAGTTGGCAAAACTACGGTACGGGCGCATTCTTATTGGCTGGTAGCGAAGTGTTAAAAATGGAATAACTCAGATTTAAGATTAAAAATGCTTTACAGTAATGCCAAACACTCAAATATTCATAAAAGCAGTTTTTCTATTTGTTTTAGATTATGCTTTTAGTCCTCCCCAAAGAAATATTTGAAGTACAGAATCAAGTTAAAAAAGTTAGCTGTCAAACTATTAGGATAGGCGGAAACGGATATGAAAACAATGGTTTTATTTATAATAATGCTGTAAAATTAACAGACTTTGCTAGAGCAGTAGGTGCAGAACCTATCTTTCAGATGCCTCGCGAGCTTAAAGATAATGATGATGCTTATAAAGCCATTACCTATATCAATGTCAAAATGAAAAAGAATATTAAATTGGTGTATAGGTAATGAGCCCTATCATCAAATCCTGGCTCTTAATAATTTAATTTATACACTATGAGGTTTTTGATTTTCATTTTTTTGTTTAATTTTTCGCTTGCATGTTCTGCTCAATCTTTTTTTGCAACGCTTGAGAAAAATATCGGTCATTATTATCAAAAAAATGACGCTGGATATAACGCTTTAGATAGCATCATCAATAATCTACAGCAAGATCCTGATGCCGTAGATATGGTTACCAAAGAGGTTTATCAGAAAAAAACGCTCACATCAAAAGAAGTAAATGATCTGTTAAGGGGTTTTAATTTATCGAGCGGAAAATGGAACGATATAAATTATAACGATTCAAGAGAATCTGGCTGGGACCCTAAAATACATACAGAGAGAATTTTAATATTAACCTCATTATACACCAATCCTGTATCAAAGTATTATCACCAAACAGAACTAAAAGAAGTTTTACATAAAGCACTTAATTTTTGGTTTGATGCTGATTTAATTTGTAGGAACTGGTGGTATAACGAGATTGGAATCCCTAAAACCTTAGGGCCGGTTTTTATCATGTTACGGGATGAACTCTCTGGTGATGAAATTAAACAAGCGCTAGAAGTTTTAAACCATTCTACCATAAAAATGACCGGGCAAAATAAAGTTTGGTTAGCCGGAAATGTGCTATTTAAAGCTATTTTACTTAAGGATGAAGCTTTAGCTAAACGTTGCAGAGATACTATATTTTCTGAACTTAAAATTTCAAGTGAGGAAGGCATTCAAAAAGATTATAGTTTCCATCAGCATGGTCCGCAGCAACAATTTGGTAATTACGGTTTATCATTTATCAATACCTTAAGCTTTTGGCCGAGGGTTTTTTCTGAAACTCCTTTACAAATAGATAAAGATCGTTTGGCTGTACTAAGAGATTTAATGTTGAACGGATATAGCTGGATTACCTGGAAAGGTTATTTGGATATAAACTCTTTTGGAAGACAGATTTTTAAAGATGTAGATAAAAGTAAAGCTTTGGCTGTAGCTTATTCTATGCTCGATATGACTTTTGTAGATCCGGCAAATGCTGATAAATACACAGCTTTTATATCAAGAAATTATAGCCCACAATTTACACCAAAACTTATTGGTAACAAGCATTTCTGGCGGTCTGATATGACAGTGCACCGCTCACCAGCCTGGTTTGCAACTTTAAAAATGTCTTCTAATAGAGTGCAGGCTACTGAAGCCCTAAATCGTGAAAATTTAAAAGGATATTATTTAGGAGATGGTAATTATTTTGTAAATGTTGATGGTAATGAATACGATGGAATATTTCCTTACTTAAATTGGAAAAAGCTTCCAGGGGTAACCAATTTTCAAACATCAGAGCCTTTAAAAGTTTTAAGCATCAAAGGCTATCGTAATAAAGGAGATTTTACAGGAGGAGTAGTAAGTGGAAAAAATGGAGTTACTGCTTTTAAGCTTAACAGGGATTCTCTAACAGGGAACAAAGCATATTTCTGGTATAATGATAAACTAATATGTTTGGGTGCTGCTATTACTAGCAATATAAAGCAGCCTATTTTTACTACCATTAACCAAACTAAACTAGAAGGTAAAGTATACTTTTCTGATAACAAGATTAGAGAACTAAAAGATACAACTTACAGTTCCGGAGCAATTAAATGGGTTCATCATAATAAAATAGGTTATTACAATCTTAAGCCTTCCCTTGTTTCTGTTTCATCAAAAACCCAAACAGGTAGTTGGGGCGATATTGCTTTTGTTTACGACAAGGAAAAACCAGTAAGCAATAAAGTTTTTACTCTGGATATTCAACACAATACCTCCTCAAAAGCTAGTTACGCTTATGCATTAGTTCCGGCTATTGCTTATAAAGAATTTAAAGTATACCAACCGGATATTGAGATTCTAAAGAATGATGAAAGCGCACAGGTAATTGCATCCAAAAATGGACTTACTTTAATGCTTGTTATTTATCAACCAACTAGAATTCAATCAAAGAAATTTCCTCCACTGAAATTTAACTCTCCAGGATTATATATGCTGGAAAAGCAAAAAAGTGGCTGGTTAGTATCTATTGCCGATCCTACTCAGGAATTGCAAGAAGCAAAATGGGAAATTGCCGATAAAAAGCAATCTACTATACTACCATCAGCATTAAATAGAGG
>CAMPIZ010000206.1 GCA_946886675.1 uncultured Flavobacterium sp. | reverse complement strand
ATTTTAAGGGAGCTGATTTATTTTTGAGGGAGAGATTCCGTAATTTTGAGAAAATTTTAAGATAATGGTTACTGCATCGTTTACAGGGTTATTAAAAACAATTTTATTTATATTGCTGGCATATTATGCAATAAAGTTCCTGATGAGGCTTTTTGCACCTATGATTATACAACAGGTAGTAAAAAAAGCGGAGCAGAACTTTTATGAAAAACAACATCATAACAGCAGGCAGGAACAGCAATACCAGGAACCTAAAAAGCAGCCTGAAAAAGAAAAGAAAAAAGTAGGCGAATATATTGACTACGAAGAACTTGATTAACAACGATATTATCCCTCCATGCAGAGGGATTTTTTATTTACTACAGGTTTTATTAATTACCCACGCAGTATAATTTTTTTCAGGAAATTAAGTATCTTCACGGCGTTTAAGAAAATAAAACCTACATGAAAAACCTCAGTAAGCTTTATCCGCATTTACTTGCCGTTATAGGATTTGTAATAGTTTCTTTAATATACTTTTACCCGGTTTTGCAGGGTAAAAAAATATACCAGTCAGATATTGCCCAATATACCGGAATGGCCAAGGAGCAAAACGACTTTCGTAAGGAAACAGGAGAGGAGCCTTACTGGACAAACAGTGCTTTTGGAGGTATGCCTACCTATCAGCTTGGGGCACATTATCCTCATAACTATATTAAGGATGTAGACAGCGTACTGCGCTTTTTACCCCGCCCTGCAGATTATCTGTTTCTATATTTTCTGGGATTTTATATCCTTATGCGGGCTTTAAGGATAGATCCGCTCAAAGCTTTTTTTGGGGCGCTCGCGTTTGGTTTTTCCACCTATCTTATTATAATACTTGGGGTTGGGCATAATGCCAAGGCACATGCTATTGCTTATATGCCTATGGTAGTTGCCGGGGTTGTAATGGTTTTTCAGCGGAAGTATATTGCCGGAGGGCTGCTCACAATGATAGCAGCGGCACTGGAAATAAACGCCAACCACTTTCAGATGACCTATTACCTTTTATTGCTTTTACTGGTTATAGGGATATATTTTGCAATACAGATTATTAAGAGTAAAGAATACGGACATCTTGGTAGAGTTATAGGAGTATTTGCTGTAGCCGGTATACTTGCTGTGGGAGTAAATGCTACCAATCTTATGGCCACTGCAGAATATGCAGATTACAGTACCCGCAGCAATAGTGAGCTTACTTATAATCCTGACGGTTCACCTAAAGAAAGCAGTAATGCAATGTCCTACGATTATATTACGGAATATAGTTATGGTATTGGGGAAAGCTTTAACCTTATAGCGCCGAGGCTTTTTGGAGGCTCTTCGGGCAGGGAAAGCCTTGGCGAGGATTCTCATATAGTAGAATACCTGCAATCGCAGCAAATTGCAGAGGGGCAATACCTTTCTAAAGAGCAGGCTATAGAAATAGCACAGGGCGGTATGCCTACATATTGGGGAGACCAGCCTATTGTAGCTGCTCCCGCATATATAGGGGCTGTGGTATTCTTTCTGTTCGTTTTAGGGATGTTTGCAGAACAAAGAAAGATTAAGTATGCCTTTTTGGCAGGTGCATTGTTATCACTCTTCCTTTCATGGGGTAAGCACTTCTCTATACTTACAGATTTCTTTATTAATTATGTACCAATGTATAATAAGTTCAGGGCTGTAGCATCAATACAGGTAATCCTTGAGCTTTGTATTCCTGTGGTTGCAATTATGGGGCTTTATGCTTTTTTTAATTCTGATAAGGAAAAGCAATGGGACAGCCTTAAAAAGGCAGGTATGGTTAGCCTTGGACTTGTCGTACTCTTATTCCTTTTAAAAGGCATGTTCAGTTTTGCCGGAGGAAGCGACGATATTTACATCCAAAATTATGGGCCTGAATTTATGGAGGCACTAAGAGCCGACAGGAAAGCAATGTTTTCGGCAGATCTGCTTCGTTCAGGTTTCTTTATACTGCTTGCAGCAGGTGTGTTATGGTTGTATAACAAACAAAAACTAAAACAGTCTACAGCCATTATAATTGCCGGCCTGCTAATGGTGGCTGATTTATTTTTTATTGATAAGAGATATGTTGATAAAGAAAGCTTTGTAAGCGCCAGGGAAATGGACAGGCCTTTTGAAGCTTCTGTAGCCGACCAGCAGATAATGCAGGATACCTCTTATTTCAGGGTTTTTGAAATAGATGGAAATCTTAGCAGTGCACGTGCATCTTACTTCCATAATTCTATTGGGGGATACCATGCAGCCAAGCCACGAAAAATGCAGCAGCTTTTTGATTATCAGATAGCCAAAAATAATATAGAAGTGCTTAATATGCTTAATGTTAAGTACATATTACAGCAAAACAGAGAGGGGCAAAGCGTACCTGCAGTTAATCCTGATGCTAATGGCAATGCCTGGTTTGTAAAATCGGTAAAATTTGTGAATAATGCCGATGAGGCAATGAAAGCGCTGGATAGTATTAATACTAAAAACAAGGCTATAATAAATAAAGCAGAATTTGGAGATGCAGTAAAACAATTGACTTTTACAGCTGACAGTACAGCAGTTATTAACCTTACTGCTTATGAACCAAATTACCTTAGATATGAGTCGGATAATGCAAATGAAGGCCTGGCAGTATTTTCTGAAATGTACTATGGCCATGGTTGGAATGCATATGTAGACGGCAAGCCTGCGCCACACTTTGAAACAGACTATGCATTAAGGGCTATGATGGTGCCTGCAGGTAAACATGTAATAGAGTTTAAATTTGAACCTCAGGTTGTAAAAACAGGAAGCACAATTGCGCTTGTAAGTTTTATAGGTATGATAATACTTTTTGGTATAGGTATTTATACAGAAAGAAAAAAGAAAACAGCTGAAGTGAATAATTTACAGTAAGCATTAAGGCTGCCAATCAAAAGATTATAATGAAAGTACTTATAATAACATACTACTGGCCTCCGGCCGGAGGGCCCGGCGTACAGCGCTGGCTTAAGTTTGTTAAGTACCTGCCGGGTTTTGGTATCGAACCTGTAGTTTATATTCCGGAAAACCCTACTTATCCACTGATTGATAAAGGGTTGGAAGAGGAAGTAAGCCCTGAAGTTACAATACTGAAGCAAAAAATTAATGAACCTTATGCGTGGGCTTCTTTTTTTTCTAAGGGAGATACTAAAAAGATCAGTTCAGGGATAATTCCGGATAAGAAAAAACAATCAGCAGTGCAGCGGCTAATGCTTTGGGTGCGTGGTAATTTTTTTATACCCGACGCCCGTGTTTTATGGGTTAAGCCCTCTATAGATTATCTTTCCGGTTATATTAAGCAAAATAATATTGAAACGGTTATCACTACAGGACCGCCGCATAGCTTACATTTAATTGGCATGGGGCTAAAAAAACAGCTTAATGTTAACTGGGTAGCCGATTTTCGTGACCCGTGGACGACCATAGGTTATCATAAAGAGCTGAAGCTTTCTCAATCTGCTAGTGAAAAGCATAAGCAACTTGAAAAAGAGGTGCTTACTACAGCGGATAAAATAATTGTTACCAGTCCAACTACAAAATCTGAATTTGAAGCTATTACCACAAAACCGATAGCCGTTATTACAAACGGTTATGATGTCGAGAAAACGCTGAAAGAGTCACTGGATGAAAAATTCACTCTGGCGCATATAGGTTCATTTCTTTCGGAAAGAAATCCTAAAATTTTATGGGAGTCGCTGTCTGAACTCATAGATGAGAATGCAGATTTTAAAGCAAAGTTTGAATTAAAGCTTATTGGGGCGGTAAGCAGGGAAGTGTACAGATCTATTGAAGCCGCCGGACTTTCGGGCTATGTAAATAATATGGGATATTTGTCCCATAGCGAAGCCATACAACAGCAAAGAAAATCGCAGGTATTACTCTTGGTAGAAATAGATTCACCGGATACCCGATGTATAATACCTGGAAAATTGTTTGAATATATGGTTGCAGAAAGGCCTATACTTGCTATAGGACCACAGGGCGCCGATTTTGCCTCAATAATACAAACAACGAATACAGGTACATTTGTTACCTATGCCGAAAAGGAAAAGCTTAAAAAGATAATTTCTGGTTATTTTGAACAGTACCTAAAAGGCGAATTAACATCATATCCAATAGGGTTGCAGCAATATTCAAGAAAAAACCTTACTGGGCAACTGGCAGGACTTTTATCTGAATTCAAACAGGTATAAAAAGTAAATCCCGCTATTCTGGGAGAATAACGGGACTTAACAAACCAACCAACCAATTATTAACAAACCTCAAAATATAAATCCTGAGATTCAATTAATTATATACAAACACTGTGCCAAAGTTTAACCAAAGGTTAAATTAAGTTTAGTGATTTGTATACTGCAAAATTAGGAATAATTACAGAATAAATGATAAC
>CAMPIZ010000205.1 GCA_946886675.1 uncultured Flavobacterium sp. | reverse complement strand
GAACTATCTTTCAGCAGAAAATATATCCAAATCTTTTGGCGAACGAACACTTTTTGAAAACATATCGTTTGGAATTAACAAAGACCAGAAAATTGCTTTTGTAGCGAAGAACGGAACCGGAAAAACAAGTATCCTTAAAATAATTACAGGTGAAGATATGCCTGACACAGGCCAGGTTGTTATCCGCAAGGATATAAAAATGGCCTTTTTACCACAGGAACCTAATCTTAATCCGGAACTTACTATTGAGGAAAGCATATTTGCTTCAGACAATGATATACTAAAAGTAATTGAGCAGTATGAAAAAGCGCTTGAAAACCCTGATGATCAGGAAGCCTATCAAAAGGCTTTTGAGCGCATGGATGCAAACAATGCATGGGATTTTGAAACCCAGTACAAGCAGATACTTTTTAAACTGAAACTTGAAGACTTAAAACTTAAAGTAAAAAACCTCTCAGGAGGGCAAAAAAAGCGTTTGGCCCTCGCAATAATACTTATTAACAAGCCCGATTTGCTGATACTGGATGAGCCTACCAACCACCTCGACCTTGAAATGATAGAGTGGCTCGAAAATTATTTTGCCAAAGAGAACATGACACTCTTTATGGTTACTCACGATCGTTTCTTTCTGGAGCGTGTGTGTAACGAAATAATAGAACTGGAACATGGAAAATTATATCAATACAAAGGAAACTACTCCTACTACCTTGCTAAAAAAGAAGAACGGGTAGCCGCCGAAAATGCCAGTATAGACAAAGCGAAAAACCTTTTTGTAAAAGAGCTTGACTGGATGCGACGCCAGCCAAAGGCCCGTACTACAAAATCGAAATCAAGGCAGGACGATTTTTATGTAATAAAGGAAAAAGCCCACAGCCGCCGAAAGGATCATCAGATTGAACTGGAAATAAACATGGAGCGTATGGGCAGCAAAGTAGTAGAGCTGCACAATGTGTCTAAAAAATTTAAGGACAAAACCATACTCGATAACTTTGATTACAACTTTAAACGTGGCGAGCGTATAGGCATTATTGGTAAGAACGGTACAGGAAAATCTACTTTTCTTAATATACTTACCCAAACCATACAGCCAGATAACGGCAAAGTAATTATAGGCGAAACCATAAAGATAGGCTACTATACACAGGCCGGTATCAATCCTAAACCCGAGCAAAAAGTAATTGACATTATAAAGGAGTTTGGTGAATATATTCCACTTACAAAAGGCAGGACTATTTCGGCAGCGCAATTGTTAGAACGCTTTTTGTTTGACCGCAAAAAACAATATGATTTTGTAGAGAAGCTTAGCGGAGGTGAATTAAAACGCTTGTATCTGTGTACAGTCCTGATACAAAACCCCAACTTTTTAATACTGGATGAACCTACAAACGATCTTGACATTGTAACATTAAATGTGCTGGAATCTTTCCTGCTGGATTACCCAGGATGTTTGCTGGTGGTGTCGCACGACCGTTATTTTATGGATAAAATTGTAGACCATCTTTTTGTTTTCAGGGGCGAAGGAGAAATTGAAGATTTTCCCGGAAACTATAGTGACTTCCGTGCATATGAAGACAGTGCAGAACCCGTAAAGGATGAGGCAAAACCAACGGCCGATAAAAAAGCCTGGAAACAGAACAATGTAAAAACCGGACTTACATTTAACGAGCAGAAAGAGTATCAAAAAATAGAAAAGGAGATTAAAGACCTTGAAAAAGAAAAAGAAGATATAGAGGCACAGTTTGCAAATGGCAGCATTGCTGATGCCGATATTGCATTAAAAGCAGAAGCACTGCAGGGTGTACTCAATAAAATTGATAAGAAAACAGAACGCTGGTTTGAGCTAAGCGCAAAAATGGAAGAATAGTTTTTAATTTAAAGTATTATATTCACTAAACTTTACAGGATACAGTCTTAAAATGTCATATTTAAAATTCATTTTAAAATCTACCAATGCACACGGAGTGCACTCTCCTTTTATATATGCACTGGTAAGCGAAGGATTTTATTATGGCAGAAAGGTAAAAAACAATAATGGAAAAGGCCTTAGCAGCCAGGCTCTAACCACACTTTTTAAAACCATAAATCACTTTAGCTCTTTTAAGCTGATGGTAATGGGTGAAAATGAAGCCGAAGTAACAGAAAGCATACGCGAGGCCGGAGAAAAAACAAAAACCAAGATCTGGTTATTTTCACCTTTAGCCCCTATACCCGGAGGCCCTGATTTATGTGTTATAAGCGGGCACAATACCCAAACTGTATTGCCTGTATTTAACAGCCTGCTTAAGCATGTTAACGATCATACCTTTTTTGCACTCCCCAATGTACATGCCACACCGGAAATGGAGCAGGCATGGGAAACCATAAAAAAAGACCCAAATGTAACGGTTACAGTAGACACGTATCATTTGGGCCTCATTTTCTTTAGAAAAGGGCAGGCAAAACAGCATTTTACCATACGCCCTTACAAATCAATATTACTCGATTTTCTTTTGGGCATCCCCAAACTATGGGGACTGCTACCTTAATTATTCCTCAGGGCTTTTGCAAGTTCGGCTTTCGTCATTTTAGAACGGCCTTCTATCCCTACTTTTTTTGCTTCATCATAAAGGCTTTGTTTTGTACGGTCTTCATATTTACCCGCTTTGCCGCCTCTGTGTTCAGCACCTTTACTGTTGGCAATCCGCGCAGATTTTTCTTTGCTGTAGCCTTTGTCTCTAAGAGCCTCATATTGGTCTTTATCTTTTACCTGAGGCCCCGGGCTTTTTCTTCCTGGCATAATTAATAATTTTTAATTGGTTTCACTACACTAAGTTAGCAAACAACTGTAAAGCAACGCGTTAACCACGGGTTAAAACAAACACAATTAAAACAAAAAAAATGCCGGCATTGCCGGCATTTTAATGAATTATATAAACCTTTATAACTATTCAGTTATTTATTCTGCAGCTTCTTTAGCTTCTTCGTTCTCGTTACCTTTAGCTGTCATACGCTCCCACTTAAATTTAGGAGAGAATTCAACTTTAAGAGCAGCGATTTTTCTGTTATCTTCAGCAGAAAGACCTTCTTTCTCTACAGTGTTTTTTCTTGCATCAAGAGCCTCATACCAAGCTTTGATTTTATCAAAATCCTGTCTTGAATAAGAATCTTTGTTTTTCTCAAAAGTATCTACAAAGTTTTGGTAAACGCTTAAAATGTTATCTTTATTTACCCAGTCAAAGTTCATGTCGTTTCCTACCATGTTGTCCGGGCCAAAGTAAGATACTACAAGAGCATCTCCACCTGTAGAAGCGTTCATTTCTGCTTCTCTTGCAGTTTGAGCTTCAGTTTTTACAGTTTCAAACTGAGTTTTAGAGTCGTTAACTCTTGTTTGTGCATTCTCGTTGTCTTTTGCTTCTGCAAGAGCAGCCTCTGCTTCAGCAAGTCTTGCCTGATACTCAGCCTCAATAGCAGCCCAGTTAGCATTTCTTTCAGTTTCGTCAAGATTACCAATACTGTCTACATAAGCCTCATAACGGTCGATGTTCTTTTCAGCCATCTGCTCAGTTTCAGTTTTACAAGATGTAACTCCGGCTGCGATTAGTGCAGCTCCTAATACTAAATTTAGTCTTTTCATGGTCGTTTTGTATTTATTTGTTACTTAATGATTCAAAGGTAAGACAAGGATTACGACATTTCAAAGTTTTACTTAATTTATTAAGAATAGTTTAATATACTTAAAGAATAAATTAAGAATTTTAAGAATGTTTTAAGAGTTTAACAGTCGTGAAAGTAGTTGAAGTGAGAGGTTATGGCGAGAATTTTCTATTTCGCATTTTCCATGTTAAGTGTTTCGGTAATGGATTTGTGTGTAGTGGTATCCCTTCCATAAAAATCGATTTTAGAAACCCCTGTTCCCAGCATATTGCAATGAAGGAACATGCGGTCCAGCACCATGCTTTTACCATTTATAGTAAGCATAACCACCGGCTTGCCGGAATGCATGGTAAGATAAAGGCTCTTACCGGGATATGCGGCAAGTGTAAACTCAAATTTATTATGGGATATTTTTTTAAACTCTACGCCATAAGCCATATTGCGCTGTAGTGTGGTAAGCTCCTCGCGGGTACCGTCTTTTTTATAGTCTATCTGGTAGACATCTATAGGATCGGAATCTTTTATGGTAGCACTGCTTACAAAATTAGCATCATAAACATAGGTATTATGGTTTTTACTGTGCTGTATATAAAAGAGCCTCTTGTGGCTGTCGGGTGGAACAGGATAGCCGTCCTGTGCCGGGCACTCCGGCAGGGCAAAAAGCAGTAAAAGTATAAGATAGTATTCTTTCATAGCTGGCTATCAATACTATAAATTTAATAAAAATATTTATAGATTGAATACCTGTGTAAAGAAATTGTAAAGGTCAACTTAAACTCTCTGCATTAATA
>CAMPIZ010000204.1 GCA_946886675.1 uncultured Flavobacterium sp. | reverse complement strand
TTATTATTATATACTATAAATCCTATAGGAGCCCCGGTTGTTTTACCTTCAAAAACACCTGAAAGAAAGTGTACTTTGTCATCCTCTTTTCTTTGGGTGACAATTGCCGACTGGCCCGGCTTTCTCCGGTTTAGCTCATACTGTATAGCATCTAGATCCAACTTGATGCCGGGAGGGCACCCGTCTATTACCCCACCAACAGCTTCTCCGTGTGATTCCCCAAAGGTGGTTAACCTGAATATTTTTCCAAAAGTATTTCCTGCCATATTTTTATATTATGTAACAAATTTAGTTTTTTACTCTTTCAATTACTATATCAGGTTCTAAACAAACAACCTAAAATTAATAATTAATTAACTGCCAATTTATTTCGATGATTGTTTTTTGTACAAACAAAAAGACACTCCGGATGAAGAAAAGAATTGTTGACGTTGTAGTTCTTTCTGATGTACATTTAGGAACTTACGGATGCCACGCAAAAGAACTTCTTGCTTATTTAGCTTCCATCAAGCCTAAAACCCTTATCCTTAACGGGGATATAATAGACATCTGGCAATTCAGAAAATCCTATTTCCCAAAACCACATTTAAAAGTGGTTAAAAAAATTTTAGATTTTGCTTCTAAGGGTACTAAGGTTTACTACATAACCGGTAACCATGATGAAATGCTTAGAAAATTTAGCGATACAACTATGGGTAATTTTTCTATTGTTGATAAAGTTGTCCTTGAACTGGATGGTAAAAAAGCGTGGTTTTTTCATGGTGATGTTTTCGACAGTTCAGTACATCATGCAAAATGGATTGCAAAGTTGGGAGGTATTGGCTATGACTACCTTATATTATTAAACAGGTTTATTAACTGGGTTTTAGTTAAAATGGGTAAAGAGCCATATTCATTATCTAAAAAAATAAAATCAGGGGTTAAGAAGGCCGTGAAGTTTATTTCTGATTTTGAGGCAACTGCCGCAGAACTTGCAATAGAAAACAATTATGACTTTGTGGTTTGCGGACATATACATGAACCAAAAATAATAAAGCAGGAAAATAAAAAAGGATCTGTTACTTACCTTAATTCCGGTGACTGGGTTGAGAACCTCACTGCGCTTGAATACCATAAGAAAAGATGGAAATTGTATCGTCATATGGACGAAATCAAAGTTATTCTTGAAGAAGAGAAGGAATACTTTGAAATGGAAACACTTTTAGAAAGCCAACTGGCGGCTACATTACTCTTTCAGAAAAAATAATTCATATAATTAGTTATATTAGCACACAGATATAACTAACCTTTACTATATGTTTAAAAAATTATTTTTTTTAGCGGCTTTTGCTGCTTTAGCTTCATGTTCTGATGACGATTCTTCAACTCAAAGTTCTGTAAACAATCCACTTCCATTAACCCAGGGCAATTATTGGGTTTATGATGTGCAAAGTAATGCTATAAATGGTAGAGATTCTCTTTATGTTTACAGTGAAGCCAATATTAATGGTACTACTCACAAAACTTTTAAAACCCAAAACTTTCCGTTTGGTTTGTATTCAAACGCATTAAATAATAGTGCTGTAATTCAATCGGGTAGTCAACTTTTTCTTACTGCACTACTTTCACCCGATGTAGCCGGCCTGCCTATAAATCTTGACATAAATGGATTTGTTATTTTTGATGGCAATGCACAAAACGGAACTCAGCTTTCACAAACTGAAGACGCATTTAACCAGGTAATAGAAGGAATGACTATACAAGGCACGTATACTTTTACATCGTTTGCAGGTGAAAACTTATCATCTTACACTATTCCTTCCGGCGAAACATATAATAATGTAAAGTCAACGGTCTTAAAGCTTAATCTTACAATATCAGTTTCAATGCCTGGTTTTCCAATTACCTATACAGTATTACCTGCTCAGGATGTTATTACAGCTACACATTATTACGCTGACGGCGTTGGTATGATTTACGCTGTAACAGATGTTGAATATGAACTCGCCGATACTTTTGGCTTTGAAATACCATTACCGCAATCTATGGCAGAGCATCAAGAAGAAATTTTAATTGATTATTCAGTACAGCCCTGACATACTAATGTTAAATATTTGAAAACTTAGTTTTCTTACAAAATTCAAGGCGTTATATTTGTTAAATAAATAACTAATTGAACATTATGAAGAAACTATTTTTATCAGCTTTTTTACTAGTTGGTTTAGTAATGAGCACACATGCACAGGACAGAAGAAATGCACTTGGTTTAAGACTTGGTGATAATGATGGTTTTGGTGGTGAGGTATCATACCAAAGATTTTTATCATCAGACAACAGGCTGGAGTTTGACTTAGGCTGGAGAGATGCCGATAACTATGATGCCGTAAAATTGGTTGGACTTTACCAATGGGTATGGAATATTGACGGCGGCTTTAACTGGTATGCTGGTGTAGGTGCAGGTTTAGGAACATGGAGCTTTGATAATGATGACTATCCTCCATACTATGATGGAGATGATGACAGCGGATTTTATGCTCTTGTAGCCGGTGATATCGGTATTGAATACAATTTTGACATCCCACTACAGTTATCCCTAGATTTTAGGCCTGAACTTTATTTTGCTGATGATTTCCGTGAAGATGATTTCGGTCCGGACATCGCATTAGGTATAAGATTTAGATTCTAATAAAATATATACGATTAACCTAAGTACAAAAAATCCCCCTGAATATTCAGGGGGATTTTTAATTTTAGCCTCTTATAAGCTTTTTGTACTTAATACGTTTCGGTGTAAGATCCCCACCTAAACGTTTCTTTTTATTCTCTTCATATTCAGAGAAGCTTCCTTCAAAGAAATATACTTCAGAGTCACCCTCAAAAGCAAGAATATGAGTACAAACCCTGTCAAGGAACCATCTGTCGTGCGAAATTATTACTGCACATCCTGCAAAAGACTCCAAACCTTCTTCAAGCGCCCTTAATGTATTAATATCAAGATCGTTTGTAGGTTCATCCAGAAGCAATACGTTACCTTCTTCCTTTAAAGTAATGGCAAGATGCAGCCTGTTTCTTTCACCTCCGGAAAGTGCAGCTACTTTTTTGTTTTGATCACTTCCGCTAAAATTGAATCGGCTAAGGTAAGCTCTGGAGTTTACCTGCCTTCCCCCCATCATAATAAGTTCCTGTCCGTCACAAAAATTCTCCCAGATGGTTTTATCAGTATCAATATTAGAGTGCGATTGATCTACATAAGCAATCTTTACGGTCTCACCTACAGTAAATTCTCCTTTATCAGGAGTTTCCTCGCCCATTATCATTCTGAATATTGTAGTTTTACCGGCACCGTTGGGTCCAATAATTCCAACAATACCAGCCTGTGGAAGTGTGAAATTTAAATTATCATATAATAGTTTATCGCCAAAAGCCTTTGAAACACCTTTTGCCTCAATTACATTGGTACCAAGCCTTGGCCCGTTAGGAATATATATCTCCAGTTTTTCTTCAAGCTGTTTCTGGTCTTCATTTAATAGCCTGTCATAATTTTGTAAACGGGCTTTTTGTTTTGTTTGGCGACCTTTTGCCCCCTGCCTTACCCAGTCAAGCTCACGCTCAAGTGTCTTTCTTCTTTTAGAAGCTGTTTTTTCTTCCTGCTCAAGACGTTTAGCCTTTTGATCCAGCCATGAAGAATAATTACCTTTCCATGGAATGCCTTCTCCCCTGTCGAGCTCAAGTATCCATCCTGCTACATTATCAAGAAAATAACGGTCGTGTGTTACAGCTATTACAGTACCTGCATAATGCTGAAGGTGCTGCTCCAGCCACAATACGCTTTCCGCATCAAGGTGGTTGGTAGGCTCATCCAGTAAAAGTACATCAGGCTGCTGAAGCAAAAGACGGCATAGCGCCACCCTTCTTTTCTCACCACCTGAAAGTACTTTAATTGGTGTATCAGGATCCGGTGTGCGCAGGGCATCCATAGCTATTTCAAGCTTAGTATCAAGCTCCCATGCACCAGAAGCATCTATTTTATCCTGAAGCTCTGCCTGGCGGTCCATAAGCTTCTGCATTTTATCAGCATCTTCATACACCTCCGGCAAGCCAAACATATCATTAATTTTATTGAACTCGTCAAGAAGGGCAACTGTTTCTGCTACACCTTCACGCACTATTTCAATAACAGTTTTTGTTTCATCAAGCTGTGGCTCCTGTTCAAGATAACCTACAGTATAACCCGGAGCAAAAACTACATCTCCCTGATAGCTTTTATCTACACCGGCAATAATTTTTAATAATGAAGATTTACCGGATCCGTTTAAACCAAGGATACCAATTTTAGCTCCGTAAAAAAAACTAAGGTATATATCTTTAAGTACCTGTTTATTTGCACCCTGGTAAGTTTTGCTTACCCGGGACATTGAAAATATTACTTTCTTATCGTCAGACATTATGT
>CAMPIZ010000203.1 GCA_946886675.1 uncultured Flavobacterium sp. | reverse complement strand
TGCAAAGATAAAAGATTTGCATGACAGCCTGAAAGGAAAATTCTTAAAATAATTATGCCAGTTATAAATTAAATTATTAAAATATCGCACTGCAAAAAGTCTGATATACACCTCTTTGAACTTACCATTAAAACCTATTTTTGAAACAGCAAAATGACAGTAAAAATGTATGGCTTAAAAAAAGTGAAAAAAATATGTAACAAAAGTATATTAAACCTGTCTTATACATAACAAGTAGAGCAAAAATGCTATTCTTGTTAAAAAAGGTACTTTGTATTGCATATTAGTTTTATAAACAGTACATTTGCCACATCAATCATCAATCAAATTACGAACAATGAATCTCAAACTTCTATTTATGCTCCTTTTTGGGAGCCTTATCTCTGTGTATGCTCAAAACCCGGGAAGCATTTCCGGTAAGGTTATCGACAGCCGCACAAAAGAAACACTGCCTTATGTAAATATAATAGTTAAAGACGGCGCTAATGTAGTAACCGGTGGTATTACCGATGACAATGGTGATTTTACTATAAATAACCTTGAGCTTAAAAAATATGCTGTAGAAGTACAGTTTATGGGTTTTAAAACGCATACTACCAGCGTAACACTATCCGGAAATAATAAAGCAGCAGGTTTGGGCACTATTAGCCTTACTGAGGAAGCTACCATGCTAAATGAAGTAGAAATTGTAAAGGAAGTATCTACTATTGAGCAAAAACTTGACCGCAAAGTAATCACTGTAGGCCGCGACCTTACAACGGCAGGGGGAACAGCTTCAGAAATAATGAACAACATCCCTACCGTTAATGTAGACCAGGATGGAAACATCTCCTTAAGAGGTAACCAGAACGTAAGAGTTCTTGTAGATGGCAGGCCTACAAATATAAGCCCTGCACAGTTACTTAAACAGATACCATCTACTTCTATCAAGAAAATTGAACTAATAACAAATCCAAGTGCGAAGTACAATCCGGAAGGTATGTCGGGTATTATAAATATTATCCTGCATAAAAATGCAAATGACGGATTTAACGGCAACTTTAACGCGGGTATTACTTTTGGTGAAACACCTAAGTTTAACAACTCACTTGATATGAATTACCGTAAAGGTAAAGTCAATTTCTTTATGAACGCCGGAACCAACTTTGGCAGGTATTTTAACGAAGGAAGGGTTGAAAGGCTTAGCTCACTGCAATCTATTGATATATTTAATGACAATGAAGGCTATTTAGGCAAATTTGGACTTGACTTTTATATAGACGACAAGAATACCATTTCCGCTTATACTACTCAGAATTATTTTGATGGCCTTGGCAACGTAGGCATCGATATAAACTATCCTGAAACACCGGAAGAGAATATAAATCAGTTAGCTGTATATAATAGCGGAAACCATAACGATAATTACAACCTTGCATACAGGCGTAAGTTTGAAAAAGACGGCCATACCCTAGATTTTGAAGGTAATTTTAATGACTACAATCAATCTCAGGATGCCAATTTTAATACTGTAACACAAGCCGGAACATCTATATATGATGACCGTGTGGAAGACACGCGTAAAATGACTACGCTTAACCTTGATTATGTTAATCCTTTAAGTGAGAAATCTACGCTGGAACTGGGAGCAGAAGCAAGAATAACAAGGTCTGACAACATATACAATACTACCAATACAGCTATTACAGATCCGGCCCTGCAAAATTCAACTTATGCATATGATATTGACATTTATTCCGCATACGCTACGTTTGGACAAAAATTTGAGAAAATAAGCTATCAGCTTGGGGCACGATTTGAAAGCTACCAGGTAAAATCAGATTTTAATAAAGGACAGGAAATATTTAATGATGATTATGTAACTGTATATCCGTCAGCTTACTTTACCTATAGCCTGAACGACAAAAACATGTTCCAGGTAAGTTACAGCAGACGCGTAGACAGGCCAAGCCTTGAGCAGACAAAGCCTGTAAGAGAGTTCTCTACCCCTCAACTTACATCGTTGGGTAACCAGTTCCTTGAACCACAGTTTACAAACTCTGCAGAGCTTAACTATACAAAAATGTTTGGCAAAGGATCTTCATTTACAGCCGGAGTATTTTACAGGCTTATAAACGACGAGATAAACAGAGTATTATATCCGGATGAAAGTACACCAAACACTGAAGACCAGATAATGAGCTTTACAAACTTTGATGAAAATACCGCATATGGCTTTGAGGTTTCTGCAAATTACAGGGTAACAAAATGGTTTGACATGCAGCCGGCAATAGATTTTTCGAGCATATCACAACAGGGGGTTGTAAGCATTGCAAACCCAGACGGGAGCAGCACGCCAATAGTAAGGAAGGTAGATGTAAATGCTTTTAATGCTAGGCTAAATGCAAACTTTAAAGTTAATAGCCGCCTAAGCTTCCTGCTATTCGGGTTTTACAGAGGCCCAGTAGACGGTATACAGAATAACAGTAAAGAAATGTACAAAGTAGACAGCGGAGTACGATACAGCCTATTAGACGATGCAATGTCTTTAAGTGTACGCTTTAACGATATGTTCAGGACAATGCGTTACGGTTTTGATTCTCAATACCCATGGCCGCAAAGCGGAGAATTTCGTTGGGAGAGCCGTACTGTATATTTTGGGCTTAACTACAGGTTTGGCGGTGGTAAAAACAGAGCTTTACAACGCAAACAACGTGATGACAATACCAAACAGAGCAGCGGAGGCATGTTCTAGTTAATAAAAACAATTTAGTTTTTTTTCATAATTGGGTTTAGTAGTAGTTAACCCCGGGGTAGTTTGCTTCGGGGTTACTTTTTTAAGGGTGGATTATAATAACAGCATTTGACAAGACTGCTGTATAAAGCTCATCAATTTCACTGTTGGTAACCGCAATACATCCGGCCGTCCAGTTTTTCCATCGGTGTAACTTGCCTATGTATCCCCTTCCGTTTTTAAGTCCGTGAATTTTTATTAATCCTCCCGGAGATTTCCCCTCCCGTTTTGCAAAAGCTTTATCAGCATCATTAGGATAAGAAACACCAAGATTTTTATGATAGGCACTGTTAGGATTACGATCGTTTATAATGTAACTGCCTTCAGGTGTTTTAAAATCACCTTCAAACTGCTTATGCCCAACAGGATTTCTACCCAGAGATATTGTATACGTTTTAAGCAGCCTCTCGCCACTGTAAACCTTCATCTTCCTTTTTGATTTAAATACTTCCAGCCTGTCAATCTTAGCATTATCAGGAAGTTTTTGTTCCGGATAAAAATAATATATGCAGGCAAGAAGTGGCAGCAATAACAACCAAAGCATATTTTTAAATATAGGTTTCACTAAAAGTTTATTCCAAATCTAAACAAAAAACCACTTTCCGTTATCGAAAAGTGGTTTTGTAAATAATTACATATTTTATACTTACCATTTTATAATAGCGCTTCCCCAGGTAAAACCACTTCCAAAAGCCGCTAAAACAACCGTGTCACCTTCTTTTATCTTGCCGTTTTCCCAAGCTTCAGTTAAAGCGATTGGTACCGATGCAGCTGTAGTATTACCATACTTCATTATATTATTATAGACCTGATCGTCACTAAGCTTAAACTTTTGCTGTATAAACTGGGATATTCTAAGATTGGCCTGGTGCGGTATAAGCATATCGATATCCGATACCTGGAGGTTATTTGCAGTAAGCCCTTCCATAATTACTTCACTAAAACGAACTACTGCATTTTTAAACACAAACTGTCCGTTCATGTAAGGATAATAGCTTTCGTCTTCAGGGTTATTATCTGCAATAATATCTGTAACCCATCTTTTCCCCATCCCCGGCGCAATCAATGCAAGCTCTTCAGCGTGCTGCCCTTCAGAATGCAGGTGCGTGGAAAGAATCCCTTTTGTATTATCTTCTTCTCGCGATAAAACCGCAGCTCCGGCTCCGTCGCCAAAAATAACGGAAACACCACGTCCGCGGGTTGTCATATCAAGGCCTGTGGAATGGAGCTCCGAACCAATAATCAGGATGTTTTTATACATACCGGTTTTTATAAACTGGTCGGCAACAGAAAGGGCATAAATAAAGCCTGAACACTGATTTCTTACATCAAGCGCACCTACAGTCCTTTTCATTCCAAGATCCCGCTGTACTAAAACACCCGGCCCGGGAAAGTAATAATCAGGACTAAGCGTTGCAAAAATTATAAAATCTATATCTTCTTTGTCAATCCCTGCACGTTCAATAGCTATTCTGGCTGCTTTTACCCCCATTGTGGTTGTGGTATCTCCATCCCCTTTAACAACATGCCTTCTTTCTTTGATACCTGTACGTTCCTGGATCCATTCATCATTCGTATCCATAATTTTGGAAAGATCTTCGTTTGTAACAACATTTTCCGGAACGTAATAGCCTAAGCCTGAAATTTTTGAATTATACATAAA
>CAMPIZ010000202.1 GCA_946886675.1 uncultured Flavobacterium sp. | reverse complement strand
GTTTTAAGCCTTTAACTGTTCCGGTAATATGCAGATTGGTATCAGCATTGTTTTCTTTTTTGCAGGAGTAAATAACAGTAAGCACTAAAAGCGCTAAAAGTATTTTTTTCATATAGTAGTAAGCGGTTAAAATTTTCCGCAAAGTAATAAAAATCTGGTTGTTTTTAGCAAATAAATAAGGCTGCCTTAAGCAGCCTTATAAAAGTATTTACATATGGTAGATGAAATACTTATTCGTCTAAAAACATTTTTATAAGTTTCATGTTGTTGCTATGTACCAGCTCTACAAAAAACGAACCTATTCCGTATCCGGCTGTATTTGCAGATGAGGTAGTACACATCCTGGAACTGGTTTTTTTTGCTGATGGTTTTGCGGCTACAGTATCTTCAGTTCTTACGGCAGGCTTACTAATTTTTGCCGTTTTATTTTCTTTAGCAGCAGTAGTGTTTTCTATTGCAGCATTTTCAGTTGGGTTTGGGGTATTGTCACCATTGTTGCCATTGTTTGCAAAGGCAGTAAAACCAAATCCAAGAAACAGTATTATAAGTAATTTTTTCATAATCAGTAAGGTTTATATACTTTATAGCCGGTTTGAGAATTGTAAAGATAATAAATTTTTGGAAACCAAAATGTTAACCTTTTAACCAGGCCTCTTTTAATTTGTTTTTTGCCTCGTTTGAAGCATAAAAACCTTTCACCTGTTCGGTTGGCAGTTTTACTGTTCCGCTTATCACCTGTTCTTCACCATCGCGCTTTATTTTAAGTGTTATGGCATCGCCGTCCTTCCAGTCCATGCTGTTCATTACAAGGTCATAAATATTCTGCAGGTTATATTCTGTACCATTTACCGCAAGAATAACATCATTAGGTTTAAGCCCCAGGGTTGTCATAAATTCATTCTCTTCAACTTCCGGCACCAGTGCAATCTCCATTTCTTCATTCACGGTTATATAAGGTACTTCCTCATTTTTAAGCAAAGCCATACCCTTTTTTTCTACCGTAGTTTCTGTAACTCTCATTTTTGCAAGATATTGCTCATAAGGTATAGCGGTATCTCCGGCAACGTATGTGTTTAAAAATGCTCCAACTTCAGGATATGTAAGGGCAGTTATTTTGGCAAACAGATCCTTATCGTCAAAGGGTTTATTCATGCCATATACATCAGAAAGTTCTTTCATAAGATCAAGAATACCTTTTTCGCCATTACTGCTTTCCCTCATCTGTATATCTATGCACATAGCTATAAGTGCTCCTTTTAGGTAGACATTGTAGTAAGAATCTTTGTACGGCTGCTCAAGTATATTTTTACTCATTTGAGTAAAAGGCATGGTTTCGCTAAACTGTTGTGACTGTGCAATCTTATCGGCCATCCTTGCATAGAATTCTTCCTCAGTTATTAGCCCCTGATTTACCTGGAAAAGGTTTGCAAAATATTCTGTTACACCTTCATACATCCATAAATGTTCAGACATTTTTGGGGTGTTGTAATTAAAGTAATGTATTTCTTTTGAGTGTATGCTAAGCGGAGTAACTATATGAAAAAACTCATGCGATACTACATCCTTTAACGTTGAAAGCAGTTGGTCTAATGGCATGACCTCCGGCATGACCACAGTTGTGGAAGTAGTATGCTCAAGCGCTCCAAACCCTCTTGCATCCAGTTTTTCCATGTCAGTAAGGTAAACAAGTATACTGTACTTTTTTGTACTGTTAATATCGCCCAGAAAACGCTTTTGAGCACGCATCATGGTTTCCATTTCAGGTGTTATGTCCTTTGCGGTTATTTTACCGTTAGGAGAATAAACACTAATAAGAATTTCCATATCATCTACTTTAAAAGTAGTGTAATCAGGTTTGGAATACATGATAGGATGATCCACAAGGTCTGCATAGCGTGGTGATGTAAATACATCTTTTTCGGCAGAATTATCTGTGTCATTTAAAGATGTCGCACCCCATAAATCAGACGGGTGTGATACCGTAACTGTATAAGGAGCTTCTCCTTTGTTTTCAAAATACCCAATAAATCCGTGAGTGTTTATTACAAAGTTTTCTCCTGCAGCAATATTGGTTCCTGATGGCGAAAAAATATCATGGTTACCGGTTCCTTCGTTATCATAGGTGTCATTAACCCTATAGGTTATTTTTGCAAGTTTTTTTGCGTCAGCTATTTTCCAGGAATTGTCCTCTGAATGTTCTACAGCAATTTCGTTACCTTTTTTATCAAAGGCTTTAAAATCGTCTATAAACTTTCCATAGTTATCTTCAGAATAAGTTCCCGGTACTATTTTGGGAATATAAAATGTAGTTGTATTTTCTGTAAAGGCCGGCGGCTCTATACTAACCTGCACCTTATCGTTAATTATATTTTTAAGGTCTAAGGAAACCTGTACATCTTTATGCTGTTGCGCCACTGCTATACTGCAGGCAGAAATTGCAATTGCGATAGATTGAAAAACTGTTCTCATTTATTGTTTTTTGATGACTATAAGTATGAAAAAACATAAAGATGTTACAGGCTCTTAGTAATTTATTTGAATATTTATTACTTGGTTACATTATTAATCCAGTTCGCTACTTCGTCTAAAACAACGGGAGACATTGTTTGTTCAATTTTTCCATATTCCTGCGGAAGCCCTGTTGCAGACTCCTGGAATAAATGATTAAGCCCTTCCAGTTTTTTTACAGTTACTTTTTTATTACCGCCTCTTGCTGCTGCCAGTTTTATACCATTAAGGTTTTCATCGGCAGTTACCTGAACATCGTTAGATCCGTTAAGCGCAAGAATAGGGCACTTTATCTTTTCCAGAACAGTTGTAGGATCTGCTTTTAGGAAGTATATAAACCAGGGTGAAGTTATGCCTTTAACCTCGGTGTTAATATGGTCGTCAATCTGTTTTTCTGTAGCTCCCTGAATTGCTAAACCGGCCCCGGATGTTTTTTTCATATATGCCTTTAGCTTGTCCTTCATAACTTCAGGATCTGTTTCTCCCGTTACAATTGCATAAGTACTACTGTTTATGGTTTTATTCATCTCCAGCGTAGCTTCCGGTAGTCCTAACGCTTTCCCTACTGCATAATTTTGCAATACCATAAGTTCTGTAATTTTTATACCCGGCCCTGCCAGTAATACTATAAATGCAGCATCTTTATTTCTTTCAGCAACCATAGGCGCTACCATTCCGCCTTCGCTATGGCCTAATAGCCCTATTTCTTTTTTATTTATTTCTTTTCTTGTTTTCAGGTAATTAAAGGCTGCCTCTGCATCATTGGCAAAATCGGCTGAAGTAGCTGAGCTGAAATCACCCTGTGATTCACCAACGCCTCTTTCATCATAACGAAGTACGGCAATACCATTTTTGGTAAGATGATCGGCAAGCAGCAAAAATGGTTTATGGCCTGCAATTTCTTCATCCCTGTTTTGCGGGCCGCTTCCTGAAATTAATATTACAGCCGGGAAGTTACCTTCTGTTTTTGGCAGGGTAAGAGTACAGGATCAATTAATACCGGCTTTATCAATAATAAATTTTACATTTTCTCAGTGATAAGAAAAAGGGGGTTGTGGTTCCTGTGGCCTTTTTACACCGGTACCTCTTGAAAAATTAAGAGGCAGATTTGCGCCTCCCTGGCTGAAAGTGCCTTTTATAATTTCATTTTCTAAAGTTCCTTTATACTGAACACCAGCAGCAGGCACCGCAAAAGTTAATATGTTATCTTTAAAAACAATATCAGAAACAGGGATGTCTTTTGCACCCTGATCAGGGCTGTCTAAGGTTCCTGTATAGCCGGTTTCATTTTGAGTAATTTTAATCAGCATGCGCAGCTTCATGCCCTGAACATCCAGCGGGCCGCTCCATGTTCCTGTAATATCCTGTGAAAACACAGTTGCAGATAACAAGATAGTAAGTAGTAAGATAAGTTTTTTCATAATATTTAGTTTAATAAAGGAATTAGTATCATTGAAAGAATATCAGCAAGGAGTATAGCTATCGCAAAAAGTATTTTATCTCTTACCGATTTTAAGTTGGTAGCAGTTTTAAAACCATTGTATAATAATGCAATGTGCCATATTAAAATACCTATTAGTAAAAATGCCATTATAAGTATTATGGCGAGCTGAACGGGTGTAAATTGTATATCGTAGGGATTTGTGCTGTTATTTATTATGGTTTCATTTATTCCTGTCATATCAAACGCCCGGGTACACAAAACCATAAGGCAGCAAAGGCTTCTTGCCACAACTACAGTATTGAGAATGTCTATAAATCTTGTCTTTTTATTTATAATTAAACCTAAAGGATAGAAGAATACAAAAACACAAAGAAGATTAACAGCATTCTCAAGTAATGACTGTAAAAAAGTAATGTTTTTTGCAGCACTCAAATGTAATATATTATCAAAGCGTATTTCAAAGAAATAACCTAAATAGGCGCATAGGGCCAAAGCAATAACTCCAAA